>CAMTWS010000016.1:0-12883 GCA_947085485.1 uncultured Prolixibacteraceae bacterium | reverse complement strand
TTACCGCATCCTTCTCCCAGTCAATTTTACAATCTTCCTTAAATATTTTAGGGGCATGTTTTATTTCAAAATTTTCAATTAAATCGTCTTGCGGAATGGGCTGAATATTCCCTTCGGCAATGGCATCAACAGTTTCGATCACCAGTTTTGCACCAATTTCCATTAAGCGGTCGTGCACATCGCCAACAGTTTCGTTTTCGCCAATTGGAGTTTCTTTTTTGAAAATTATTTTCAAAAGGGAAACTCCGATTGGAGTAAACGAAACTGTTGGCGAAGTACACGACCGATTAATGGAAACCGGCGCACAACTGGTGATCGAAACTGTTGATGCCATTGCAGAAGGGAATATTCAGCCCATTCCGCAAGACGATTTAATTGAAAATTTTGAAATAAAACATGCCCCTAAAATATTTAAGGAAGTTTGTAAAATTGACTGGGAGAAGGATGCGGTAAGTATTCGGAACCTGATTCGTGGATTATCGCCTTACCCGGCGGCGTGGACAAACATGGTTCATAAAACTACTGGAAATGAAATTCAGGCGAAACTGTTTTTTGCCCAAAAAGTGGTTTCAGAAAAAACGGCTGAACCGGGAACGATTGGAACCGATGGAAAAACATTCTTAAATGTGGCCTGCCAAAATGGTTGGCTGCAAATTACAGATTTACAGATTGCAGGAAAGAAACGAATGAAAACAGAGGAATTTTTGAGGGGTTTTCAGCAGATTAAAGAGTACCGATTCTTATAAAAAGGATGGAATCCCTCGAAGGGATTCCATCCTTTACCAGCTGTGACTGACAATTAATTTATTGCCCCTATTTCTTTTTCGCATTTACAATAAAGAAATAAGTGAGGAATCCAGCAGAAATAGAAACCAATAAAATACCCAAAGGCATAACGGCATCTCTTCCCTGAATCCACTCATTGTCGAAATATCCCAAAACTGCGATAAGGATAAAACCCAAACCTGTCATTAAAGCCACCAAACCCCATTTTAATGATGGGTAACTGTTAACTTCATCATTTGTAGGTTTTGGTCCTTCCAGGATACCTACCTTTTCATACTGTTCGGCTTTAATTAATTTTCTTTTTAACAGATGACTTGAAATCAGGCTGAGCACCTGGTAAATACCGAAAAAGACAATTGCCGTAATAAAAATCTCACTAAGATGATCCATAATATTTGTTTTTAAAATTTGACATTCTGAACGTTTGACAAAGCGAACTATAAATATGTTGCAGAGTGGGGGAATTATTTTTTTGAAAGAAGAAGAAAATATGGAATATCGAATAAGGAATAACAAATAACGGAATGAGAAATGAGGAAATTGTTGGCGCACGAACAGGCAGGGATTGAAGCGGCAGCTTGTTGAAGCAGGTGACTTTGACGGCTGGCTGGCAGGAGCGACCGGAGGAAGCTACCTGGCGGCCATTGCCGGAAAAGGAACCTGCGAAACAACTACAGCGAAAAGCCCGGCTGCCTGCACTGTGAAAAATAATTGTAACTTGATGCAACATTTTTATGCTTCTTGCAGTCAGATGTTATAGCTATGAATGATGGAGATCTTGTTAAACAAGTTTTAAGCGGAAATACCAATGCCTTTAGATTTTTAGTGTCAAAACACCAGCGGTTGGTGGCGCATATTGTTGGCAGGATTGTTCAACGCACTGAAGATGTGGAGGACATTAGCCAGGAAGTTTTTATAAAAGTTTTTCGAAAAATGAAGCATTTCAGGGGCGATTCGCGACTATCGACATGGATTGCAAAAATTGCTTACAATACAGCAATTTCTCATATTCGGAAGCAATCGAAAAATGAACGTTCGTATGATGAAAATCCTGGTTTGGTAGCTAATGAGAGGGATGAAGCGCTGAACCAAAAAGGGATTGAAAAAGAGGAGGCAAAAAAGTACCTTCTTGAAATGATCGAAGAACTTCCGGTGCATTACAGAACGGTTTTAACTTTGTTTCATTTGGAGGAGTTTTCGTACAAAGAGATTGAGGAAATTACCAAAATGCCCGAAGGAACGATAAAAAGTTACCTGTCGAGGGCGAGAAAATTTTTAAAAGAGAAGTTGGAAAAGGTTGTTGACATTGAAAAAACAAATATTTTTACGGATTATGTATAACGAAGAAAAATATTTTGACACTGAAAAGTTGTTGGATGAGGCGTTGAAGACCGAACCGCAATTTATTCTGCCGGACAATTTTGCCGAAGTAATTGCAGAAAAAATAGGCCGTAAATTTGCCTGGGAACAGTATTTAAGGGAATTTCTGATTTATATGGGCGCCATTGTTGGTTTGCTGGCAGTGCCGGTTACCATACAGTTTATTTTTTTTGGCGCAAACTGGCATACTTGGCTCGGATTGATTGTTGACAACATTTCGATATTGGGTGGAATATTGTTTTTGGTGATGTTTGTTTTGTTTGCCGACCGGGTTTTGTTGCGCTACTTTATGTTTCGGTCGTCTGCGGGAAGGATTTAGCAATTAATATTTTTCAGTTTTAGTTCTGAGTCATTTAATGGGATAAAAAATTCTACTTTTCCACATTTAGGGCACACATACAAATCAAATTTTTCCTTGTTAACAAAAAGCTCAAA
Source organism: uncultured Prolixibacteraceae bacterium (assembly GCA_947085485.1). Classification (GTDB taxonomy): domain Bacteria; phylum Bacteroidota; class Bacteroidia; order Bacteroidales; family Prolixibacteraceae; genus Draconibacterium. Next base: position 10,282 of record CAMTWS010000016.1, on the reverse strand, counting down.
AAGGTTGCCTAGTGCTCCAATTCTCGGTCCCTCGTGAAAATCAAACTGTCCGGAAAAAATCAATTGTATTTTGCACCTCAAACAGTCAACTTCTCTGTTGCCTTCTTTTAATGTCAAATCTTTTATTTCAACAATCCGATTATCAGTTAAACCATAGTTGCAATTCCAACATAGTTCAAAACTTTCCTCAATCTCCGAGTTGCAATTTGGGCAAGTTTTCATAATTCAAATTTACGTATTTATAATTTTCGTTTATAATTTCCCAAAGTTGGTGGTAACAACTGTATTTTTCGCGTCAAAGTACTGACGGAATAATCATCTTCTCTTACGCAAATAAATAACCTCTTCTGTTCGCGGCTGTTCACCGTATTTCATGCGGTTTCTTTTGTAAAGCGGGTTTAGTTTTATACCATACAACTGCGAAATGTAGTGCATGGTTTCAGCCGGGTTAACTTTGTGGGTTAATACTCCCTTTACAGCTTTGCGGTGTTTGGCTTCAATATAGACCACTTCGTTGTTTTGTGGCTGGTACCCGATTGGCTGATCGTTGAAATTGTACAATTCCCAGGCTTTTATTCCAAACTCCTGTGCCAGTATTTCGTAAGTATCCCCGGTTTTGGCAACTACCGATTTCAGGTGGTTTCTTTTTGTAATTTGACGGGATTGATAAAGATTAATTGTAAGGTTATTGGATACATTTTTCGAATGAAACTGTGTCTCTGCAACCATTAGCTGGTCATTACTTATCTTGTAATCGAGACGAAACAGTTGATTGTCTTCGATGATTTTAATCAAGCGGTGGGCATAATCAGGCGCGGTGGCATAACCGGCTTTTTTTAATCCGTGCGCCCAGCCGATATAATCGTCGGGCCTTAACTGAAAAAGGGAGAAATAACGCGGACTGGCCATCAGAAAATTGGTATGGTCGATGTATGAATCTTCAACAGAACTGTATTTTCTGAAACACTCATCTTTCTCATCATCATCGTGTTTCACTGTTTTGCCTGTCCAGGTTGATTTACATTTTATTCCAAAATGGTTATTCGACATTTTACTTAAGACACTATTTCCGTTTGAAGATTCGAGGCAGGCCTGTGCCATTTTAATACTTGCGGGAATTCCGCTCCGGTTCATCTCTTCGATGGCTAAAACCTGATATTTTTCGATATATTCCTTGCGCGTAGTTTGAGAAACTGACGCCGAAACTGAAAAAACAAAAATTATCGCGTAAAGAAAATATTTCATGTTTAACTCTTTTTTTTAAGATCATCAAAAATATGGTGTTCAACTTACTTCTTTTAGTGTTACCGGTTTTTTTATAAACAAAGTAATGTCAATTTCATTGTGCAAGAAGGTACTTTTTTGAAATTATAGTTGATTATAAGCTGTGATTCAATAAAATTGTAAATTTGGGCAAAACAAATACGATGCACAAAAGAGTTTATCAGATTTTTGCAGATGAATACGGAAAATTGGACGATTTACCTGCTGACGACCAGAAATTAATTTTGACAGCCCGCGAATCGTCGGCAAATGCGTATGCTCCTTATTCGAAGTTCTGTGTTGGCGCTGCCGTATTGTTGGCCAACGGTGAGGTAATAAGGGGGAATAACCAGGAAAATGCAGATTTTACCGATGGTTTGTGTGCCGAAAGGGTGGCATTGTTTTATGCCCATGCCATTTTCCCAAATGTTGCTGTTAAGGCTTTGGCAGTTACCGCTAAAAATCTGAATGGTTTAATTGCCGGTCCGGCTCATCCATGTGGTTCGTGCCGGCAGGCGCTTGTGGAAACCGAATCGCGTTTTAATCACCCAATCAGGTTAATACTGGATGGTTCAGAAAAAATTATGGTAATCGAAGGCGCGGATAATTTACTTCCGTTTGCATTTAAACCGGGCTCACTGGGCTGAAGCGGTTGCTTCGGAACAGTTTCATAAATTCATTCCAAACCACATCGTCAGGTGGGTCGGCAACAATGGTAATCATTTCATTTTTCACCGGGTGCATAAAATTGATTCTGCGGGCATGTAAATGAATGCTTTTATCGTGGTTTGGCCGCGGGAAACCATATTTTATATCGCCTTTAATGTACAGTTTTAACTGCCTCAATTGCACCCTTATTTGATGGTGGCGGCCGGTATGCAATTCAATTTCAAGCAAATGGTAATTGTCGATACTGGCGACGTGGCGATAGGTTAAACTGGCTAATTTCGAGTCGGCCTGTTTTTCGGTGTATGCATAACTTCTGTTTTTATCCTGGTTTTTTACCAGATAATGGGTAAGTGTATCCGAGTATTTTGGCGGTCTTTTGTCAACCACAGCCCAGTATGTTTTATGAACTTCGCCACGGGTTTGAAAAAGCTTGTTCAACCGTGGAAGTATTTTGCTTGTTTTTGCCAAAACCACTATTCCGGTGGTTGGCCTGTCCAAACGATGAGGCAACCCCAAATATACATTGCCCGGTTTATCGTATTTTTCTTTCAGGTACTGTTTTACGATATCAAGCAATGTATTGTCGCCGGTTTTATCGCTTTGTACAACTTCGCCGCCAGCTTTGTTAACCGCAATAATATGATTGTCTTCGTAAATTACCTGCACTTTAAACGATACTTTAAACCTTAAACTTTGAACTCTGAACTTTGAACTCTGAACCCTGAACTAATATTGTTCTTTCTCGTTGGGGAAATCTCCCGATTTTACATCGGTTATATAATTACCAACTGCCCCTTTTATTTCGACTGCAAGATTATGGTAGCGGCGCAAAAACCGGGGTGAAAATTGTTGTGTGATTCCGAGCATGTCGTGAATTACCAGCACTTGCCCGTCAACCCCAGCGCCTGCGCCTATTCCGATAACCGGAATTCGCAATGCGCGGGCAACTTCACCGCCTAATTTTGCAGGTATTTTTTCGAGGACCAAGGCAAAGCAACCTGTTTCTTCAAGTAATTTGGCATCGGAAATTAGCTTCTCGGCTTCCGCTTCTTCTTTGGCCCGCACTGAGTAAGTTCCGAATTTATTAATTGACTGCGGCATTAATCCCAAATGCCCCATAACCGGTATTCCTGCTGACAAAATGCGTTGTACCGATTCTATTACTTCAGATCCGCCTTCGAGTTTCACGGCATCGGTGGCAGTTTCTTTCATAATCCGAATAGCTGTACTTAACGCTTTGCGCGAGTTTCCCTGATACGAACCGAATGGAAGATCTACAACTACAAGTGCACGTTTTACTGCATTTACCACCGACTTTCCGTGATAAATCATCTGGTCAACAGTAATTGGTAAAGTAGTTTGATTTCCTGCTATAACATTTGAGGCCGAATCGCCAACCAGGATAACATCGATCCCTGCTTCGTCAACTAATTTCGCCATGCTGAAATCGTACGATGTTAACATCGATATTTTTTCGCCACGCAACTTCATTTCTGATAACCGGTGGGTAGTAACTTTTCGAACTTCTTTATTTACCGACATTGAAAATGTTTTTACTATTACGGAACAAAGCTAAAAAAAGGATTTCAACTGCCCAAACCCGATTGTAATTTAGAATACAGCAATAATCACCGGGTAAAATCAAGTCGGGGTTTTCAATATTTTGAAAATGAACCGTCTGTTTCATTTTGTTTGTTTACTTTGGAGAATTAAATTGAATGTTTTAACACGATGAAACGAAATGTCATTTATCCCATGGCTTTATTGATAGTTTTAATACTTACTGCTTTTGCCAATAGAAGCCAGGCACAGTATAATTTTAAAAATTCCGGAGTTTTTCTTTTTCAAAAAAATGAAATCGACTGGGGCTTGCATTATTATGCCAGCACCGAAAGAGAAGAAATACGCACTGAATTGTGGCGCGAATACGAAGAACTGGCTACCGGACCAGCAAAGTTTCAATTTAAAAACCGCTTTTGGAATTTTCTTGATTATAAACAGGAGCGTTTCGAGTTTAATATTGAAGCCGGACCGCTTTGGGGAAATGGAAACTGGATTGACAGTTCGGCTGTCGCAAATATTGAAGCGGGGCATAAAATTTTTGGATTGCGGACAAACGCATCGGCAAACTATGCTTCACGTTACTATTATAACAACAAAAATTATACACTGGTGCAGATAAATGGGTGGGCCCGTTATGATTTGTACCGGCAAAATTCGACCGGAATTTCAACCGGTTCGGATAAAGTTGTAAGCAGTTTCGAGGAAGAAACAAAAGAAACGAAATTCAGGTACGGCACGGATGCCAGAGCGGGCTGGGGCATTGGCAGATTAAATCCCATGAACTATTTTATGGTTGCCGATTATTTTTTAAAAAAATATCACAATGAACGCAATTACTCACAGGAAGAAATTACCCGGTTTGCCAACGAAATTGGCCGGATAAAAAACCAGCGAAATATAAAGACCGGTCATAAAGCAGATGTTGAATTTGAGCAAATTCAGGAATATCTAAATAAAAAAATGTTTCTGATCAGGAATGAAAACCTCGAAACAGATTGGGAAACTGGCGAATTTTTGCCCCGCTTTAATGGAAACAGGGTTGAGGTTGGCCCGTTTTTTAAATACTACAATCGGGAGCCCGATTTTATTTATGGCGGTTATGCTTTGTACGAAAATGCCAAATATTGCAGAGCAAAATGGAACCGTAATTTTAGCGCCGGGGTAAATTACAATGCCTACAAAAAGCAGGATTGGATTTTGGCTGAGCTCGGCATTGGCTGGTCGTATTTTATAAAACTAAAAAGCCAGTTTGATTTTGGATTTAAATATGTTCCCGGAATTGCATTAGACGGGTCGGAAGATGTGGCTTCCATCAATAATGGTTTTATCCCTTACGTCGGTTATTTCACTCAAATTGATCCTAAAAACCGCATCGACATAAAACTGGCATACCGGATTTCTGAAGATGAAAAACTGATGCTTTCAGGTCCTGAATTTTCGGTAACGGTTTATCGGAGCAGCTATTAAACCCTGAGGAACTTTTTCCCCTGTAATTGTAAGGGGTCAATCGCCCCTCCATAATGGCAGCCGGGCAACAACATCCGATCGATTTAGCCATTTATGACAAAACCGACTATGAATGGAAATATTTACGAACTAATGCTTCTGTTAAAATAGGCGTTGGTAACGAGCGCATTGAGCAGATCCAGGATTTCCGTCATGCTGTTTTGCTTTTGAATGAACATGAAAAAAGTGGTTTTTAAATATTTATATGAATGGCCTGGTTGGTTTTTATCCTAATATGCGAACAGATTTCAAATTTCAACATCGGGGCGCTATTATATTTCAGAAAAACTCAGGTTATGATATTCGGTTCAATATCATTCATTTTCTATTCTTTATTTCTGCCTTTTTGTCACCGGATTTGACAGGAAAATGATTATTTCACCTGGTTTGCGTGTCAATCTTTTGTCAGTTTCTGAAAAACAGGGAGTGGCACAGTGATTGATTAACGACAACCGTAAAAATTTGAAATAATTAATATAATATAATCACATCATGGGAAAAATAATTGGAATAGATTTAGGAACCACAAACTCTTGTGTTTCGGTTATGGAGGGCAACGAACCCGTTGTTATTCCTAACAGCGAAGGAAAACGCACAACTCCGTCAATTGTGGCATTTGTTGAAAATGGCGAACGTAAAATTGGCGACCCTGCCAAAAGGCAAGCCATTACAAATCCTACGAAAACTGTTTTCTCGATTAAAAGATTTATGGGTGAAACTTTCGACAGGGTTACAAAAGAAGTTGCGCGCGTACCATACAAAGTAGTTAAAGGAGACAATAATACACCGCGTGTTCAAATCGACGACAGAAAATATTCACCTCAGGAAATTTCGGCGATGATTCTGCAGAAAATGAAAAAAACCGCAGAAGATTACCTTGGACAGGAAGTTACTGAAGCAGTAATTACTGTGCCTGCCTATTTTAACGATTCACAGCGTCAGGCTACCAAAGAGGCCGGCGAAATTGCAGGTTTGAAAGTGCGCAGGATTATTAACGAACCAACAGCGGCAGCGCTGGCTTACGGTTTGGATAAAATGCACAAAGACATGAAAATTGCCGTTTTCGACCTTGGCGGCGGTACTTTCGATATTTCAATCCTTGAATTGGGCGATGGCGTTTTCGAAGTAAAATCAACCGATGGCGATACTCACCTTGGAGGTGATGATTTCGACCAGACAATTATTGACTGGCTGGCCGAAGAGTTTAAAAAGGATGAAGGTATTGATTTGAAAAGGGACCCAATGGCTTTGCAGCGTTTAAAAGAAGCTGCCGAAAAAGCAAAAATCGAGCTTTCAAGTTCATCGCAAACCGAAATTAATTTGCCTTATATTATGCCTGTTGACGGTATTCCAAAACACCTTGTTAAAACTTTGACCCGTGCAAAATTTGAGCAGTTGGCCGATACATTAATCAATGCAACAATGGAACCATGTAGAAAAGCATTAAAGAATTCGGGTTATTCGGCAAGCGAAATCGACGAAGTAATATTGGTAGGGGGTTCAACCCGGATTCCTGCAGTTCAGGAAAAGGTAGAGAAATTCTTCGGAAAGGCTCCTTCAAAAGGAGTAAATCCCGATGAAGTAGTAGCTGTTGGCGCTGCTATTCAGGGTGGTGTTTTAACCGGCGAAGTAAAAGATGTTCTGCTGCTGGATGTTACCCCGCTTTCACTGGGAATTGAAACCATGGGTGGTGTAATGACCCGTTTAATTGAGTCGAACACAACTATTCCAACCAAAAAATCGGAAACTTTTACCACAGCATCCGATAATCAGCCTTCTGTTGAGATTCACGTTCTTCAGGGTGAGCGCCCAATTGCATCGGGCAATAAAACTATTGGCCGGTTCCATTTGGACGGACTTCCACCGGCTTCGCGTGGCATACCACAAATTGAAGTAACTTTTGATATTGACGCCAACGGTATTTTGCACGTTCATGCAAAAGACAAAGCTACCGGAAAATCGCAGTCGATTCGTATTGAAGCTTCATCAGGATTATCGGATGATGAAATCAAACGGATGAAACAGGAAGCAGAAGCCAACGCTGAATCTGACAAAAAAGCAAAAGAAGCTGCCGATAAAATTAACCAGGCTGACAGTTTGATTTTCCAGACTGAAAAACAACTGAAAGAGTTTGGCGACAAAATTCCGGCAGATAAAAAACAACCGATTGAAGACGCACTTAAAAAACTGAAAGAGGCTCACGCAAGCAAGGATTTGGTTGCCATCGATGCTGCAATGAATGAACTGAACACAGTTTTTCAGGCGGCTTCACAGGAAATGTACAATGCTTCGCAGTCGCAGGGTGGGCAACAGGCTGACGCCAATCAAGGAGGCCAAAGCGGATCGGCGGGCGGCCAGCAGAAAAATGATGGCGAAGTTACAGATGTTGACTTCGAAGAAGTAAAATAGGAATTTTAAGAATTTCAGGTGGCGACTTTAAGTTTGCCTGCTGAATTACAAAACATTGAAAGCTCTTTCGTGGAATAACGGAAGGGCTTTTTATTTAATGCAACCGGCTTTTAATTTTATCTGTTTGTTTGATATTGATATGCAGCCTTTTTAATCCTGTCCATAATAGCAATTCCTAACCCAGTTTCCAAAACCGGACGAATATAAATTTGTCTTATAGTTTCATCGTCTTCCATTTCATGAAGGGCAGAAAACAGGTTTGCTGCTATTTCAAGTTGATTATTGTTTTGGGAAGTATAAATGGTTTTATAACCAATATTGTCTGAACTGCTTCTTTCATGTAATATTAGTCCCGAAAAATCAGGCAGTTGGATTTCTTTTTGGAGTAAAATATGCAATGGTTTTCCCGGCGAATAGTGGCTGTTTAGTAATCCCGGCGATAATAATTTGCCAGGTTTCCCTGATTTGAAGATAAATTTGTTTGGCAATCCTTTTTCTATTTCTTCAATGGTAATTACTCCAGGCCGCAGCAGTGTACATTCATTGCCGTTAACATACACAATGGTAGATTCAATGCCAACCGCCGAACAGCCCCCGTCTAATATGCAATCAATACCGGGGAGTTGTTTTCGCACATGTTCGGCGGTTACCGGGCTAAGTTTTCCAAATTTGTTTGCGCTTGGGGCAGCAATCGGGCATTGTGCTTCCTTTATAAGTTGCAGGGCTATTTTGTTGTTTGGCATTCTAATGCCTACTGTTGGTAAACCCGATGTAACTATTTCGGGCACCAAGTTACTTTTTGGCAAAACAATGGTTAGCGGGCCCGGCCAAAATTTTCGGGCCAACTCCAATACAATATCCGAAGGGTGATCGGCAAGAATTTTCAAATCATCGAAAGAGGCGATGTGTACTATAAGCGGATCGAATGTTGGCCTTTCCTTAATTTCAAAAATTTTTGCAACAGCAAACGGGTTAAGTGCATTAGCGCCTAACCCGTAAACTGTTTCTGTTGGAAAGGCAACCAAGCCACCACTTTTTATGATTTGAGCTGCTTTTTCAATCTGTTTTTGATCCATTTTAGCTTATTCAGGACCGGTTTTATAACCCATTATTATCACTGCTCTGCTCATAATCTTCTATATGATTAAATGAATACCCGTACTGATAACTCATCGGAATTATATCATTGTACTCATCGATACTTGCATCAGACAAACAGGCGTCAATAATCCGTTTTCCGGTCAGCAATAAATCATCTTTTAAATATTTTTGCAGTTCATCTTTAAAGAACTTCTTTAGAATCTCTGCGCCTGCATCGTAACCTTCAAAACCAACTTCGGGCTGGTTGTAAACCTTTAAGAAACGCGAAGGGATTTTTGACCCTTCAAGTGTTAAATAATTCAATTCATATCCTAACAGAGGGCAACGTGAAGGCTGATATTGATCTGCTCTTAATCTGGCAGCGCCTCTTCTTGTAAGGTATTCGCGCATTAAAAGTTGTGGTTTGAAACCTACTTTCCATGCGCCAATATTCTGATTTGGGACCAGGGTAAATGTTGTGCGTGGAGTATTAATTATTTGTTCGAGCAACATATTGGCCTGTGGGGTTCTTTTTCCGGTAGCAAAGGGCCAGTATGAACCGACACCTTCGCTTTCCATTTTCATTGTACCAATAATACTCGGATTATTATACCCGCGTGGCGCTACCAATCTCCAAAGCCAGGCTAAAGCTGGGGGCAGAACATGAAACAGGCCAACAATTCCGTACGATGGGGTTTCCCTTGTACAAACCGGTGTACGAATCCCAAAGCTTCTAATGTCAACCGAAACTGGTTTTTCTACAACATTCGCTACAGCAGAGCGGGGTAAAATTACTCTTGGGTTCGGACAAGGCTTTCCGGGTTCATCCTGTATATGGTTCCAGATAAGCGCTGTTGAACCCGGTTGAGTATCAATGTTCAGGAACAGTAATGGTTGCGAAGGATTAATGGTGGTTTTCTCTAAAAACGGGTCATCGCCATATTGTTTAACACTGTCAACACGAACAAACCACGCATTTTCAGCATCTATAATTCGTAGTTTACCATCTTTTCTTTGTACCGAAGGATGGCAAAAAGCCATATCGTCGCAAACCGGGTTGAAAGAACAAAACCTTGGGATGTTTATATATCTATCTTCTTCTGTTATTGAATTCCGGCCTAATAATACCCGTCCGTCAGCTTCTCTGATAATATGTTGGTGCAATTCACTTTTTCCTCCCCCACTGGCCCCTTCATGCATAAAGGTAGTGATATTATCGTATGGACTGATTGACTGTACAGAAGAGCAATGGGCGATAATCCATTTTTCTTTTTCAGCTTGATTGAGCATTACACCGTAAAGGCCTTTTTTTGCGCTTGGCCCGGGGTACAAATTGTATGAGTATATTTCGTGAACGATGTCGGTTCTGTTGTGAACCACAACCTGCTTGCCATTAAAATGGGTATGACGAAATACAGGGGCTACAAATATTACAGATTTAAGTACCGTATTTTCCTTTAAATCATTCACGGGGACCATAACCTGCAACATTGACAAGCCCATGGCAAAAAATGCAGCATTGGCAGGCGCAATTGCAATTCCCATTGAACCGATATTTACCCTTCCGGCAAAGTAGAAAAAAACTGCCAAATCCTGTTTTTTCAGCCAATCGAAAGTTTCTTCCTGTAAAATGGAAAATTCATAGCCATATTTATCAACGAAACGTTTTTTGTCTGTTGGCTTATCATCGCCGATTGCCATTGTTCCGGGATCCCTGCGGCGCATATATGCTTCGGTATAATTGGCAGAAATACCATTCTTAACCCGTTGAACTATAGATCGGAAGAGCGTC
>CAMTWS010000015.1:0-7929 GCA_947085485.1 uncultured Prolixibacteraceae bacterium | reverse complement strand
AGATGGTCAGATTATTACAAAGAACGCTTTCCAATTCGCTTAAATGTGTTATTTTTGATGCCATAAGTTAAGTAGTGGTTTTGTGAATAAACTGCTTTTTGATTTGTAACTAACTCAAATATAGCAATTTAAATTCTATATTACCACTACTTATTACATTTTAATCTCTTGATATATCAAGACTTTACAAAGTGGGAAACTTTAGTGATTAATAGAATGTTCACGTTTAGGTTAAAATAGAATAGGAACTGATTAAAAAACTGGTAGTTTTAAAGTTTTTCTAATATTTACTTTGCTTATAATCAGAAGTGATAATTTTGAAATATGAAGTTTTTTAGTAAATTGCAATTCGTTTTTTCATCGGTATTAATAACGGCAATCATTATTGTGTCTCTGTTATTTCATTATCCCATCCAAATTGTAAATGCACTTACGCTGGAAACCATGCCTGAATTTGATATTCATATTTCGGTTTGGAGGATACTTTTTGAACCGTTTTTGGGTCTTTTACTGTTTTTTAACCGGGCATTGTATCCCATCACCGAGTTCAGGTTTGTGTTGTACTGGGCATTGGCAATTTTTATTATTTACAGCATCGCCAAATCATTCAGGTTAAAAGAAAGGCAACAAAGAAAAAAATTTATAGTCTGGCAACTGGTTAATTTGCCCATCATTGCCGGATTATGGTTTACTGTTTTTGTGATGATGATTTTTATTCCTTTGCCCAATAACACCATTGTGAATAACTCGCCAAATGCTATTCTTGTAAATACCCATTCGCACACGGAATACAGTCACGACGGGCTGATTTCGCAGGAAGGATTATGGAAATGGCACAAGCGCAACGGGTTTGATGCGTTTTATATTACCGAACATAACAACCACGACCAATCGCTGAAATTTGTTGCTGCACAGCGGAATAATGAGTTTCCGGGTGAGCCGCTTGTGCTTTGTGGCGAAGAGTTTTCGGGCAGCAATCATTTAAGTCTGCTGGGATTGAAAACCGATTTCAAAACCAAAGGATTAACCGATTCTATGGCGGTGGCAATGGCGCGTGCCGATGGCGCAGCCGTTATTGTAAACCATTGGTTCGATGGTGAACCTAAATCGTTGGAATATTATAAAATTTTGGGAGTCGATGGTTTTGAGATAGAAAATACGGCAGAAGACAAAACTTACAACAGGGAAGTTTACAAAAGGATAAAAGAGTTTTGCGGTGAAAATGATTTAATTATGAATGGCGGCGTTGATTTTCATGGTTACGGCAATGCTTGTTCATTGTGGAATGCTTTTGAAATTCCGGGCTGGAAAAATATGGATGCACAGAGGAAAGAAGAAGCGATTTTAAATATCATAAAAACTCGTGATCAGAGCAAACTTAAAGTTCTGCTTTACAACGACCGGCCATATTACGAAAAGAAAAACCTGTTTTTTAGTCCGCTGTTTACCGTTTTCAATTATTTCAGAACATTGAATTTCTTTCAGATGATCTCCTGGATTTTTTGGATTTTATTGTTTGCAATCGTTGGAAACAGCTTATCAAAAAAAGATGAAATAGCGAATAGGATTTCCTGTCAGCGCGTTGTTTCAGTTTTTGGACTTTTGGGCGCTTTATTTATGCTTGGTTTAGGAATGGTTTATTTCAGCAGAATTCAGGATATCGAAGGTTTTACCGAAATATATCGCGAATACAGTTCTCTCTTGTTTTATATTGGTTCTGCATTTTCAGTTTACTCGGGAGTTGTGGTATATTTCGGGATTATTAAATGGAAATACTAAAGTGAAAAGAATTGTAAAATACTTCCTAATTAGAATAAAAAGAGAATCAAGATGAAAAAAATACTAAAAATTTCTGCAATCGTACTGATATTACTATTTGTAGTGGTCGTTTCCTGGACATTTACCAACCTGCACGACCGCCATTCAGGTTATAGCGCTGATATGAAGATAATTAATGAAACACCTTCGACACTAAGCGCCGGTTTTGCTGCTGTTGCAATTACACCTGAAGTTCCCGATCGGTGGGTTGATGCCAACAATGACTTCAAGTACAATCCCAATGACGGCGATACCTTTACCGATGGCAATGGGAATGGAAAATTTGATCCGGTTTGGATTGCCGGTTTCAGCAACAGTAAGCCAGCCAACGGAGTTCACGATGATACATGGGCAAGAACAATGATAATCGACGACGGAAAAACACGCCTGGCCATAGTTGTACTCGATGTAATCGGTTTTATGCACGACGATGTTGTGGACATCAGGAAAATGATTCCATCCGAAGCGGGAATTACCTATACCATAATTTCATCGACACATACCCACGAAGGTCCCGATTTGCTGGGGCTTTGGGGCAAAACTCCTTTTAAAAGCGGCATCAATAAGGAATACATGAAGTTTGTAAAAATGCAGGTGGTTCAATCGGTGCAGGAGGCTGCCAAAAATGTGCGCCCTGTACGGCTGGAGATTTCGGAAGACCATACCAGCGCTATTCCTCTGGTTAAAGATACCCGTCAGCCCGAGGTTTTCGATTCGGGCATGAGAATGATTAAGGCGGTTGACAAGGAAAACGGGAACACAATTGGTTCGCTGGTTGCATGGGGCAATCATCCCGAAACCCTGTGGAGCGGGAATTTACTTGTTTCATCCGATTTTCCGCATTACGTGCGTGATGGGATTGAAAAAGGGGTTTTCAATGGCGACAGCCTCGTTAAACAGGGAATCGGAGGAATCTCTGTTTACGCAAGTGGCGCTGTTGGGGGATTAATGACAACACATCCGAGTCTGGCTGTAAAACATCCGTTTACCGGAATTGAATTAAAAGAGCCAACTTACGAAAAAACTGAAGCGCAGGGGCAACACCTTTCGCTGATTGCCTTGAATGCTATGGATAATCCGTCGGAAGTAATTGAATCTGCCGGAATTTCACTAATTGTGCGCACACTTACTTTGCCAGTCGATAATAATCTGTTTAAACTGGCAACTATGCTTGGTGTAATGAATAGGGGAACAGTCGGTTGGATGAAAATGCGTACCGAACTTTCGGTTTTTAAGATCGGTGAAGTTTCGTTTGTAACCATTCCCGGTGAAATTTATCCCGAAATTGTAAATGGTGGGGTAGAAGCTCCCGAAGGCCGTGATTTCAATATCGATCCGGTAGAAGTTCCGGCAATTAGGGAAATGATGCCCGGAAAATACAAATTTGTGTTTGGTCTTGCCAACGATGAGATTGGTTATATTGTGCCAAAAAGCCAGTGGGATGTAAAAGCTCCGTTTGGCTACGGAAAGGAAAAGGCGCAGTATGGTGAAGGAAATTCGCTGGGTTCAGAAACCGCGCCTGTTTTGCACCAAAACCTGAAGGAAATGCTGGGAGAGCTGGGGGAGTAGAATGCGGGAATACGTGAGTGAATAATGCATGAATGCATGAATGCAAGAATGGGAAAAAAGGATTGAAGTGAAGAATGCGTGAATGCTTGAATGGGAAGAAAGGAAAAAATGATTTATTTATTGAATTTAGCCAGGATAGCATCTGTTGAAGGAATTTGGGGAGGGCCGGATGCTAACCGTGAAAAAAAGATAGCATTGCTTTAAACGATTCCATCCGGATTGATTTGAAAAATAAAAAACTTAAATAAAAGCCATATGAAAAAACCGATTTTCAAACGAATTCTGAAAGGATTTTTGCTGATCCTTTCCATTTTTATTGTGCTCATGCTCACTCCAAGAACCATTGGATTCCTGTTTCCTGAAAAAGCTCCCATCGCCTACCATTTCGAACTTCTCGATTATCTGGCAATAGGAGTAGGGCTTGAGAAACTGACAAATCTTGAACCTGAAATTCCTGCTGAGATTGAGGAAATGAAAGATATTGAATACAAAAATGTAAACGGTAAATCGTTGCAAATCGACCTGTACAAACCCCGTAACCTCACAGAACCGGCGCCTTTGCTGGTGTTTGTTCATGGTGGTGGATGGAAAGGCGGTAAACGCTCCGATTACCTTTTTTACCTTGTCGATTTTGCCGAAAAAGGTTACATAACAGCTACGGTATCGTACCGTCTAAAAAGCGACAGCATTTATCCGGCTTGTGTTCAGGATGTTTCCGATGCCATGCACTTTCTTTTTAGTAATGCTGAAAAATATGGTTACGACCCAGATCGCGTGGCTATGATTGGCGGCTCGGCTGGCGGTCACCTGGTTTTAATGACCACTTACGATTTTAAAGAACCATCGATTCTCCTCGACAGTGTTTACCTAACTACCCGTCCACACAAAGTAAAATGTGTGGTCGATATTTACGGCCCGGTAGATATGACAACTCCGTACGCCCAAACGCAAGGGCTGGTGACCGGATTTATCGAGCATCCCTATTCCGAAAAACCGGAGTTGTATTGGGAAGCCTCGCCAGCGAAATATTTACACGAAGATTTGCCACCTACACTAATATTCCAGGGCACTTCCGACAACCTGGTCCCGCAAAGTCAGTCTGACACTTTAAAAGCACGCCTCGACCGGCTCGGGGTACCCAATGAATATTACAAGTTGCCTTTGTGGCCACATGCCATGGACATTGCAGAACGCTCCAATCAGTATATGCAAAAGAAAATGGATGCGTTTTTTAAGAAATATCTTTGGTAACTGTACTGTAAATAAACGGTTCAGACTAAGATGAATGAATTTGTAAAGTCTGCAGGTTAAGATTATTTTACGCGTCATTGATTAGCATTCAGTTTCCAAAATCAATTTCAACCGAATCAGAGAAACAAAACCGGTTTTACATTGTTTTCATTTAAAGGTTTAAAAATAACCGTTTTGCAAACATTTTAAAACATTGAATTATGAAGATAGCAGTATTCGGAACTGGTACGGTTGGCGATACCATTGGTTCAAAATTAATTGAATTGGGACACAGTGTAATGATGGGATCAAGAACAGCGAACAATGAAAAAGCACAGGTTTTTGTTTCGAAACACAACAGTAAGCCAAGTGCCGGGACTTTTGCAGATGCTGCTGCGTTTGGCGAAATTGTTTTTAACTGCACATCAGGCGCTGGTTCAATAGCAGCTTTAAAATCAGCCGGAGAGAACAATCTGAACGGGAAAATTTTGGTTGACATTGCCAATCCACTCGATTTTTCAAATGGTATGCCGCCATCGCTTTTTGTGGCAAACACAAATTCACTGGCCGAAGAAATTCAAAAGGAATTTCCGCAACTGAAAGTTGTAAAGGCATTAAATACAATGTGGTGCGGAATTATGGTAAATCCGGGTATGTTAAACGGAGGCGAGCACAGCACTTTTGTTGCCGGTAACGATGCCGGTGCAAAGGAAAAAGTAAAAGATATTTTAAAACCGTTTGGCTGGTCTAATAAAAATATTCTCGACCTTGGTGATATAACAAAAGCAAGGGGAACCGAAATGTATCTGTCTTTGTGGCTGAGTATTTACGGGGCAACCAGCAATGGTGCTTTTAATATTAAAGTTGTAAGCTAATATATTTTTTTCGATTGAGATTCCCCCCACTTTTTAAGCAACTCCTCTTTTTCTTTTTGCTGTTTTTGCATTAGTTTCTCCCATTCTTCCTTTTGAGCGGGAGATTTGAATTCGGGGAAAACTAAATTATGATGGTTGATTTTTTCATGCAATTGGTTTTGTAAATCTTCCAATTCTCGAATATCAGACTTCCAAGACCTATACCTGATTATCAGCATATAATACAATTATCGTAAAGTAATAATCCTTACCTTAGCGGTCATGGGACAACTATTACTACCAATATTTCCGGGCGATACGCGCATGATAAACATGACACTTGGTGTACGTGAACACGGTGGCACAGTATTTTATCTTCATAGTGGGGCGCCAATTTTCTCACATTTATCAGATGACTTGGCCATGTTCCGTTTTATAACATCTAACCTTATTTCGCAAGGGCGGTGTACTAACCAGGAAATTGCTGATACTTTCCATGTATCAACAGATAGTGTCCGGCGCTGGAAGAAGAAGCTTGAAGATGAAGGGGATTCGGCTTTTTTCAAGGAGGAATCACGTCAGGGGCGGTTAAAAAAAACTTTGGGGCTGAAATAAATACATCGAAAACCCGCAGCCAGCGAAGCAGTGAAGATGCCCTGGCAGCAGAAGGCATAGGCATAGCGGCAACACGCCAGGAAGAACGGGGATTGGCAGTAACAGGCAAACAAGATTATGCCCCCGGGTTTTTATGGTTTGCACCATGTTATACTCATTTTGTGCTTCATGGCGCTTTGCCGGATAAAAAATCCTGAACAATTAAAAAAACACCCACCGGGAGAACTGGGCAAACTGCTTGGCCTTGACCGCATACCCGAAGAACTGCACACGGAGCTTTTTCGCTCATGGGCAGGAGAAATGCCGGAGATGTTTTTTTATATCGATGGGCACGTCAGGGTTTATCATGGAGAAAAGGCAAACCTTCCCAAACGGTTTGTATCGCGGGAAAAACTTTGTTTAAGCGGGACTACCGAATTCTGGGTAAACGATCAGCAAGGCCTTCCACTGATGGTTGTGACCGGGGAATTGAACGAAAAGCTTAAGACAGCCATCGAAGAAATCATACCAAAAATCCAGGAAGAAATAATACTGCCGGCAAAACCAACAGAACCAGCCTTCACCATTGTTGTCGACCGTGAAGCTTATGAGCCGGCATGGTTTATAAAGTTATGGGAACAGCATCGTGTGGCCGTAATCACCTATCGCAAAAACGTTAAAGACAAATGGGACAGTTCATTGTTTTATAATGTTGAAACACAGATTTATAACACCAATGTAACGATGCAGCTTTGCGAAATGGAGACCCAACTGAACGGGCATTGGTTCAGGGAAATCAGGAGACTCTCCGCAAACGGACACCAGACATCGGTATTAACAACACACCCAGAGTTGTCGCTATCCGAAACAGCAGTAAAAATGTTCTCAAGGTGGGCCCAGGAAAACTTCTTCAAATACATGATCGCAGATTTTGATTTCGACCGGATGATAGAATACGGGACAGAACCTGTTAATCAAAAACGAACCATTCCAAATCCTCATTACAAGGAGCTTACTTACCAAATAAAGAAAGCCAGGGAGAAGAAAGCCAGGCTTGAAGCCCGGATTTTTCAACAGATGGAAGGTAAAATTACAATCGGCAGCAATACTCTTGACCAGGCCATCATAAAAAGTGAGGAGATGATCGAGAAAATAAATGGATATAACCAGCAAATTAAAGCCCTTTTGGCTAACAGAAAAAATCAACCTTCCCGTATCAGTATTGCAGAAATGCCCGGCGAACAACGTTACAATAAGCTACTGCAAGAAAGCAAAAAGCTAAAGAATGCAATAATAATGCTCAGTTACAGGGCAGAATCAGCGCTATACAACATTATGCCGGAGTTTTATAAAAACACCCAAAAAGAGGGCCGGATTATTTTAAAAGAGATATTTACAAGCGATGCAGATATAATACCAGATTATCAAAACAATATTCTTACCATCAGGTTGCATTCGCTTTCTACTCCAAGGGCAAATCAGGCAGTGAAAGAATTATGTGCTTTCTTAAACCAAACAGAAACTTGTTTTCCACTCACAAATTTAAAGCTGGTTTACCAAACAGTCGCGATTTAATTTGCGATAGTCTTGGATGTCTGATGTTATGAAGTATAAAACCTTACGTAATTTAAAGAATTAGTTGCATAATTCACATATTTTCAAATAAATCATCAGAGTTCAGAGTTCAGAGTTTCAGGTTCCAAGTTCCAGGTACCAAGTTCCGTGTACAGATTGGGAGATTTTACTTTGAACTTTAAACTTGAGCTTACTCCGAAAAGTCGGAAATTCAATAATTTTCATCTGTTTGACCCCTAACCCCAAAGGGGAACATCTGAAAATCATTGAATTAGGAAGTCCCCCCTTT
>CAMTWS010000014.1:0-11530 GCA_947085485.1 uncultured Prolixibacteraceae bacterium | reverse complement strand
GACTGGAGTTCAGACGTGTGCTCTTCCGATCTGTTCTATAAAAATTATTGGTGAAGTTGCTGAAAAAAACCTGCCTGTTTTAATCATCACCAATCATAACAGTTGGTGGGATGGTTTATGGATTGAGTATGTAAATCAGCAGATTTTTAAACGTAAATTTCATTTTATGATGCTCGAAGAGCAGTTGCGCAAGTTTTGGTTTTTCAATTACACCGGAGGTTTTTCAGTGAAGAAAAATTCGAAAAGTATTATCGAAACATTGTCATATACGAGGCAACTGCTGGCAGATAAAAGCAATCTGGTTTTAATGTATCCTCAGGGGAAAATTCAATCGATGCACGAACCTGTTTTTTTGTTCGAAAAAGGGCTTGAACATATTCTGAAGCGGTTGGAAAATCCGGTTCAGTTGCTCTTTATGGTATCGCTGGTCGATTATTTCTCCAACCCAAAACCGGAACTATTTCTTTATCTGAATGAATACAATGAAAATGATTTCAACACAGAAACCATTCAATTGAAATTCAGCGATTTTTATGCGTACTGTATCGAAAAACAAAAACTGGAAGCAAAATGATAATTCTGGCATATTTTATATTTGCTTTTGCTTTGCTTCAGTTTGCAGTAGCAATTATTAACCTTGTTTTTATGCAGCGATTTCCATCATCTAAAACAACTTTTAACGGACAGGTTTCGGTTTTGATCCCGGCCCGGAACGAAGAAAAAAACGTTGCATCTCTTATTAACGATCTTCTCATTCACGATTACCAAAATATTGAAATACTGGTTTTTAACGACCAGTCAACCGATAAAACCGCTGAAATTGTCAAAGAATTTACTGAAAAAGATTCGCGCGTGAAACTTATCAATTCCGATGGTTTGCCCGAAGGCTGGCTGGGGAAAAATTACGCCTGCCACTCGATGGCAAAACTGGCGAAAGGCCGGTATTTATTGTTTCTCGATGCCGACGTGCGAATCGGAAACGGAATCATTCAGCAAACTACCTCGTTTGCCGAAAAACACCGGCTTGGATTGTTATCCATCTTCCCAAAACAAATCATGGTTTCTGCCGGAGAAAAGGCGACCGTACCTTTAATGCATTACATTTTATTAACGCTGCTGCCGCTTATTCTTGTGCACAAAACAAGTTTCCCGTCGTTAGCCGCGGCCAATGGGCAGTTTATGCTTTTCAATGCCGAAATTTACCGCAAAACAAAGCCACACGAAAAAATGAAATACGAAAAAGTTGAAGACATTAAAATTGCCCGGTACTTCAAACAGGAAGGAATAAATATCGCGTGCATCACAGGGAAGAAAACGGTCGGTTGCCGCATGTACACCGGCTTTGCAGAATCGGTGCATGGTTTCTCAAAAAATGTAATCCAGTTTTTTGGGAACTCTTTCCCAATTGCATTTCTGTTTTGGCTGATAACTACTTTCGGGTTTGTGGCAGTTTTCGCCGGTTTATCAACTTCGGTATTATTCATTTACCTTGCCGTTTTACTGCTTACCCGCGTTGCAGTTTCAATTGCCGGTAAACAAAATATTTTACAGAATGTAATTTTCCTGATTCCTCAGCAATTTGCATTGGGATTGTTTGTTTTAAGAGCATTTATTAACCGCTTTAAGAATCAGTACGAATGGAAAGGACGAGAAATTTCATAATTCTTATGTTTCTTATTTTTAGTGGTTTTACGGTTTCGGCTTCGTACAAAACCGAAATTTACAATGCTTACATTGAAAACAACATGCAACAATGGAAAAAAGTGATGGATAAAATGAACCTTGAAATAAAAAGAAGTAACGAATTTCTGTTCGAATTACTTAATTATCAATATGGTTATATTGGCTGGTGCATGGGAAACAAACAACAAAAACAGGCAAAAGAATATTTGGCGCTGGCCGACAAAAACATCGAAATTCTTGAAAAATACAATTACCAAATGTCGATGCTGAACGCTTACAAATCGGCTTTTTATGGATATCGAATCGGGTTGAATAAATTTCAGGCGCCATTTATCGGGCCAAAAAGCATCGACTGTGCAAAAAAATCCATTCAACTCGATGAAAATAATCCATACGGATACATTCAGATTGGGAATTCCGAATTTTATATGCCGGCTGCTTTTGGTGGATCAAAAAAGGTTGCTTTGGAGAATTTTTTAAAAGCAGAAAAACTAATGTTAAAGCATCCCGAAAATATAAAAAATGATTGGAACTATTTAAGCTTGCTGGCAATGATTGTTATGAGCTACAAAGAGTTAAAGCAATATGAAATGGCAAAGTACTATTGCGAAAAAGCACTTAAAATGGAACCTGAATTTTTGTGGGTGAAAATTGATTTATATCCTGAGATTAAAAAGAGTTTAAAATAGAGATATGAGCAGAACAGTATTGGTTGTTGGAGCAGGAATTGGTGGATTGGCTACTGCCCTGAGATTGGCGAAAAATGGCTTCCAGGTTGAGATTATCGAAAAAAACAGTCAGGCCGGCGGTCGGTTAAACCAAATTAAAAAAGATGGTTTCACTTTCGACACGGGCCCCAGTTTTTTCAGCATGTCATTTGAATTTGAGGAGTTTGCGCGAGACTGCAACATTCAGCTTCCGTTTAAATATTACGAACTCGACCCGCTTTATACAGTTAATTTCAGCGACAATCCAAAAACATTCTCACTGTTCAAGGATTTGGATAAACTGGCAGCGCAATTCGAAGGAATTGAACCCGGATTCAGGGAGAAAATGGAAAAATACCTCGAAAAATCGGGCAGACTTTTTCACGATACAGTTGATTTGGTCATTAAAAATAACTTCGATTCGTACTTTGCCTATGTTATTACTTTAATGAAAGTAAATCCGGTGCACATCCCGGTTTTGTTGCGTAGTTTCTGGAAACAGGTTAACCTGCACTTTTCATCGAAAGAAGCCCTGCAGATTATTTCGCTGGTTGCGTTTTTTCTGGGCCGCACACCATTCGATACTATGGCCATTTACACCTTGCTTTCGTACACCGAATTCCGCCACGACGGGTATTACAACGTTGAGGGAGGAATGTACCAGATTGTTGAAGGATTAGTTTCGGAACTGAAAAAAGAAAACGTCAGGATAACTTATAATACCGAAATTGAAAGCTATTCAGAATCAAACGATAAACTTGATTTTCTGACAGATAAGAAAGGTATAAAATGGAATGCTGACGTTATTCTCGTCAATGCCGATGCCGCCTTTTTCAGGAATAGAATTCTCAAACGCGAAAAATATTCTGATAAGAAAATGGAAAAAATGAACTGGACCATGGGATATCTTACGTTTTACATCGGTATCAAATGCAAACTTCCACAAGTGAACCACCACAATTATTATTTGGGGTCGAATTACGAGGAGTATTCGAACAACATTCTGCAAAATCCCGACACACTCGAAAAACCGTATTATTATGTAAATGTGCTATCGAAAAACAATCCACAGTGTGCGCCCGAAGGCTGCGAGAGCCTGTTTTTTATTTGTCCGGTTCCTAACCTGTTGTACAAAACCGACTGGAGCGACAGTGAAAATATTGTAACCAGTATTGTTGCCGATTTTTCGAAACGAATTGGCAAAGATATTTCGCCTGAAATTATATCAAAAACCGTTTACACGCCGGTTGACTGGCAGAACCAGTTTAACCTCTACAAAGGCAGCGGACTTGGTTTGTCGCACACGATGAAACAGATTGGCGCTTTCCGCCCGGCAAATTTCGACGAGAAGTTTAAAAATGTATTTTACGTTGGAGCCTCCACCCTGCCGGGCGCTGGATTACCAATGGCAATTATCAGTTCGAAACTGGCGTTTGAACGCATTGAGAAGTTTGCGGGAAAACAATAAAGCATGAATGCATGAATGCTATAATGCGTGAATGAAACTGCCAGACAAATGCATTCAATTAGCTGAAAAGTACATACTGTCAAGGATTTCAATGGATGAGATTACCGAAGAAGTTAAAGCAGTCAGACATGCAAAAAGTAATCGTTGATACAAATGTACTTTTAAATTATGCACAAAAAAACCTGCGGGGTGATCCCTCAGGTTTTTTAATGTATCTCAATTTGCCAACCCATTTCAGGCCGGCATCATTTTTAATTTTTAATTTTTAATTTCCCCGTTCGCAATCAGCCACTCTGCAATTTGCACTGCATTCAGGGCAGCGCCTTTTTTAATCTGGTCGCCAACACACCAGAAAGTGATTCCGTTGGGGTCGGTAACATCTTTGCGGATTCGGCCCACATAAATATCGTCTTTCCCGGCAACAAACAAGGGCATGGGGTACTCTTTTGCTGCCGGATTGTCGATTACGGTCAAACCTTCAGCTTTGGCAAATGCAGCTTTTACCTCTTCAACCGATAATGGTTTTTCTGTTTCAACCCAAATGGCTTCGGAATGGGCGCGTGCCACCGGAATACGCACACATGTAGCACTTACTTCGGCATCGGTATGCATAATTTTCTTGGTTTCCCAGTTCATTTTCATCTCCTCTTTTGTGTAATCGTTATCAAGGAAAACATCGATATGAGGAATGATATTCATAGCCAACTGGTATGGAAATTTACTGATGGTTACATCTTCTCCATTGGCAACTTCCTTTATTTGCTGCTCCAGTTCGGCAATCCCCTGCGCCCCTGCGCCGCTGGCTGCCTGGTAAGTTGCAACGCGAACCCGCTTGATCCTGGAAAGATTATCGATTGGTTTTAGCGCTACAACCATCTGAATGGTAGAGCAGTTCGGGTTGGCAATAATATTTCGCGGGCGGTTTTTTGCATCCTCAGGATTCACTTCGGGAACCACCAGCGGCACGTCGCTGTCATAACGAAAAGCGCTGGAGTTGTCGATCATAATCGCGCCATATTTGGTAATTGTTGATGCAAATTCTTTTGAAATACCTGCTCCTGCCGATGTCAATGCAATGTCGATATCCTTAAAATCATCACCGTGTTTTAATTCCTTCACCACCAGTTTTTTGCCTTTGAAATCATAAACTTTTCCGGCGCTTCTCTCCGAACCAAACAAAACCAATTCATCCATCGGGAAATTCCGCTCAGCAAGTACCTGCAGGAATTCCTGTCCTACCGCCCCGCTTGCTCCAACAACTGCAACTTTCATTCGTAAATCTTTTTTAAATATTATGTAATAGCTATCTTTAAATCGCGCCAAAGTTAGTATTTTGCTTTTAATTGTAAATGTGATGATTAGCAATATCTCAAAAAACTTAATATTCTTTTATCTTCTGTTTAGCAACTCATTGCAGGCACAGGAAACCTGGCGTGAAAGTTTTACTATTCCCAACAAAGGGATTTGGGGTGGCGAAAGCGGAACGATTCAATCCGATTTTTCGGGAATTACCAACTGGACATTGGAATATGCTGGCGTTAAATTGCAAGACGCCGGCGATTATGCCAAAACGGTAACCACTTCAGGAGGACGATTTGAAGTGGTCGATATAACCGGTGAAGTAGTCTGGCGATCGGTGACAATTGATATTGCCGGATACATAAAAGCAGATATAAAACTTAATGCATCCGAAACCGGGAGTAATGCCAACATCAATCTCAAATATTTAAAAGCCTTTTACAGGCTGGATGACGGACTGGAAATACCATTTGGCGCCAACAGCGAAAACCGGGGCAACTGGGGTTCGGCCGTTGCTGAACAAAAAGGGTTGGTTGGCGAAAAACTGCAAATTGTGGTGCGCATGGCCAACGATTATGCATCGGATAAAGTAATTCTTGATGAGGTGGTTGTAATTGCCGAAGAAAAACCACAGGAACCCATTCAGCCGGGCGATGTATTAATCAACGAAGTGCTTTTTAATCCGGTTGCCAGTGGCAGTGATTATGTTGAGATTTACAACAACTCCGGAAATGAAATCTCAACCAACCGGTTGTACCTGGCATCGCGCGACAGTAAATTGCAGTTAACCCAGGTTTATCCGCTTTCAAAATCAAAAAGAATATTTTCGCCTGAAAATTATCTTGCGCTAACCAAAGATACCAGTAGGGTTTTCCCGTTTTTTAACATCGAATGCCGGACATGCTTTTTGCAAATGGAAAAATTCCCGTCATACAACAACGATTTCGATTACGTGGTTTTGCTCGATGAAAAAATGCAGGTAATCGACGAACTTTTTTACACCGAAAAAATGCATCACCCGCTGCTGGCGCTTGAAAAATGGATTTCGCTCGAACGGGTTTCATTTGCAAAAAATACAAACGATTTAAAAAACTGGCATTCGGCTTCGACCACTACGGGGTACGGAACACCGGGGTACAAAAACTCCCAGGTTGAAATGGAGGATGTTTCCAAACCTAAAGTTACTTTTTCACCTGAATCTTTTTCTCCAAATTTTGATGGCTACAACGATGAATATCAGATACAATACGAGTTGGAAAAACCCGGGTATATTGCCAATATTTCCATTTTCGATGCAGCCGGCCGGTTTGTAATGAAATTAGCCAACAACGAAATTCTGGGAACCAGCGGCACCATAGTCTGGAATGGCGAAGACCAAACCGGACAACGCCAAAACCTGGGTGTTTATATCATTCTGGTTGAAATTTTTAATACTGCGGGAGAAGTTTATCACTTCAAAGATGGCGTGGTTTTGACTGATGTTTTGGAGTAATACCCCCTTCCCGCTCCCCCCATGGGGAAAAGCAAGAATGCTCAATTTCATAAATTGGTTTAGCTTCATTTTTGAAAATTTCGGAACCTCTTATTTCAAAATAAAATGTATTTTTATCAGTCAATTTTTTACGAACCAAAAGTCTCAATACTCAATACAAACATCTCATATCTCTGAAAATATGAAACGAAATTTCTTCTACTTTGGCTGGCGCGAACTCACCCGATCGGCGTATTTCAGCAAAAATATGGCGGCAAAAGGGGTACTTATTTTTCTGGCGCTCTATTTTTCTGCGGTTGCCCTTTTTATGGGTTTTAACTTAAGTGTTTATATCGAAAAAACTTTCCCCGGACAACCGCAAATCCCGATATTCAACTCGTTAATTTTCGCTTATATAGGGTTCGAACTGGTTTTGAGAATTATGGTGCAAAGCCTTCCCACATTTGGGTTTCAGTCGTTCTTACTGATACCTGTAAAACGGAAACGAATTGCGCGTTTCATGCTTAACAAATCGTTGCTCCACTTCTTTAATGTGCTGCCGCTATTTTTGGTTTTGCCGTTTACTTTCAAATCGGCAGTTCACGAACTTGAAACACCTGTGTTAATCGCCTGGCTGGCCTCGCTGTTTCTGATGATTTTTGTAAACCACTTTCTTGCCATTTACATCAAGTGGCGCACAAACGAATCGAACTGGTTTTTCTACGGATTTCTGGCACTGGCCGCCGGAGTTTTTGCAATCGATCATTTTGGAATTTTTGATGTTAACGGTAACTTCGGGAAGATATTCGATTTTATTGTGCAGCAGCCCCTTGCGGTTCTGATTTTTCCTGTGCTTATTGTAATCCTTTACATTTTAAACCTCAAATTCCTGTTGAGCCGCTTTTTTTTAGACGAACTTTCGCAAAAGAAAAAAGAGAATTTAACACACGATTTTTCGTGGTTGAACCAAATTGGCGAATATGGCAAAATGCTGTCGCTCGAAGTTAAAATGATTGCCCGGAACAAACGCCCGCGAACAACTGCATTAATGTCGATACTTTTCATTTTTTATGGATTACTGTTGTATAAAAAAACCAATGGCGAAATTCCTGAAGTTATTTTGGTTTTGGGCGGTATGTTTATGACCGGTGTTTTTGGAATGATGTACGGCCAGTTTTTCCCGGCGTGGCACAGCCGCTACTACCCCCTGTTAATGACCCAAAACGTAAAAATGAAACAGATTCTTCAATCTGGTTTTTTTCTGATGGCAGTAACAAACATTGTATTTTACCTGCTTTCGCTGGGGTACATGTTTATTACGCCAAAAGTGCTGTACATTCATCTGGCAGTGATGCTTTACAATATTGGAATAAACACATTTGTAATTTTCGCACTCGGATTAAATAGCCGGAAAGCCATCGATTTGGAACAGAGCGCCATGTTTAACTACCAGGGAATGAGCGCTACCAACTGGCTCGTTACGTTCCCCATTTTGCTTGGGCCGATGGCAGTTTATGGTATTCTGACATTTTTACTTGGAAATATTACTGCCTATTTTGTTCTTGGCGGACTCGGATTGCTTGGAATTATTTTCCACCCCCGTTTAATCGACTATTTTACAAAACAATATTTAAAACGAAAACATACCATGATTGCAGCATATAAATCAACTTAAAGGCCTCCCCAAGTCTCTCCTATGGGAGCTGGGAAATTAATCACAACTAATCACAATTAATCACAATTAATCACAATCAATCACAACTAATCACAATCAATCACAAAAAATCACAAAAAATCACTATAAATCACAAAAAATCACTATAAATCACATTTCCCATGATACAAATTACAAATCTGCAAAAAGCCTACGCCGGAACAACAGTTCTCGATATAACCGAATTAAAAATCGAAAAAGGAGAAGTTTTTGGACTGGTTGGAAACAACGGCGCCGGAAAAACCACACTGTTTTCGCTCATTCTCGATTTAATACGTGCAACCAAAGGCAAAGTTATTATCAACGAAATTCCGGTAGCGAAATCTGAAGAGTGGAAGGCTATTACCGGCGCGTACATCGACGAAAGTTTTACAATTGGCTATCTCACCCCCGACGAATATTTCAATTTTATAGGCGAACTACGCGGGATGAATGCAAACGATATTGCAGGGTTTTTGGCCAATTTCAATGAGTTTTTTAACGACGAAATTTTGGGGAAGAAGAAATTCATCCGCGATCTCTCGAAAGGAAACCAGAAAAAAGTTGGTGTGGTTGGAGCATTTATGGGGAATCCAGAATTGGTGGTTTTAGACGAGCCGTTTGCCAACCTCGACCCAACTTCTCAGTTTAAACTTCGAAAAATTATTAAAGAAATTGCTGCCGCCGACGGAAAAACATTTCTGATTTCGAGCCACGATCTCGACCATGTTACCGATGTTTGCTCGCGGATTGTTATCCTTCAAAAAGGCCAAATCATCAGCGATGTCCAAAAAACCGAATCGACTTTGGCCGAACTGGAGGAATTTTTTACAGGCGTAAAAGCCGAAAAATCGTTTATGGATGAAGATTAGGAATTTCAAAACTCATATTCACCGGGCGACTTGAGCTCACCCAATGAATAAAATATGTTGCATCGTTAAAGATTATTCACCCTGTGGCAAAAGTCAACGTGTGAAAATACAGCTACAGGTTGATTAAAATACAGGCAAACCTGTTTTTCTGTTGGTGAATTATTTTTTTTTCGTAAATTGTAATCCAATAAAAAACCAAGTTGTTACTATGGAAAATAGAGAATTAGTTGTTAAGGAAGCATACGCTAAAATGGCACTTTTGTGCAGCCGTTCAGAACAATGTTCAGCCGATATCAGAAAAAAAATGGTTGCCTACGAAATTATGGACGAACTGGTTGAAGAAATAATTTCAAAACTTAAATCAGAAAAATTCCTCGACGACGAAAGATATGTTAAAGCATACATCTCAGACAAATTCAGGTTAAACAAGTGGGGTAAAATTAAGATGCGTTACTATCTAAAAGCCAAAGGCTTACAAGATATAGTGATTGAAAAAGCGCTACAGGAAATTAACGAAGAACAATACAAAAAAGTGTTGATTTCCACTTTGAAAGAAAAAGCCAAAAAGGTAAAATCGGACAATAAATTTGACAAAATGGGACAGATTATCAGGTTTGCACAAAGCCGTGGTTTTGAGCCGGAAATCATTCACCGTTATCTTCCCGAGGTGGTAAAATAAAACGATTTGAGCCAGTCTTCAGTTTTCGCCAAAAAACTTCTTACCTTTACACCCCAACAATAAAATTCAATATCGATGATTTTTAAAGACCAGATTGCAGATCTTCTGGAGCGCCGGGATGCGCTGAGGAGACATCTTTGACTACGATGCAAAACTAATTCAACTCCGCGAAGAAGAGCTCAAAACCCAGGATCCCAATTTCTGGAACAATCCAAAAGAAGCCGAAGAACAAATGAAAAAAGTCCGCACCATTAAAGTGTGGGCTGATGGTTTTAATACCATCAACCAAAAGGTTGAGGATTTTCTTGTGCTTTATGAATTTTTTGAAGCAAAAGAAGCCACAGAAGCAGAAGTTGATAAAGATTATTCGGAAACAATTGAAGCGGTTGAAAAGCTCGAGGCCAAAAATATGTTGCGCAACGAAGAAGACCGGCTTGGCGCAGTATTAAAAATAAATGCCGGCGCCGGTGGAACCGAAAGCAACGACTGGGCCGAAATACTTTTCAGGATGTATTCGCGCTATGCCGAAAAAAACGGTTACAAGTTAAAAATTGCTGATATGCAGAATGGCGACGAAGCCGGTATTAAAAGCTGCACGCTCGAAATCGACGGAGAATTTGCCTACGGTTATCTGAAAAGCGAAAACGGGGTCCACCGCCTTGTAAGGCTATCGCCATTTAATGCACAAAACAAACGAATGACCTCGTTTACATCGGTTTATGTTGCACCGTTGGTTGACGACACTATCGAAATTGACCTGAACATGGCCGATATTACCTGGGATACTTTCCGTAGTGGAGGCGCCGGTGGCCAGAATGTAAACAAAGTTGAAACCGGTGTGCGCCTGAAACACGCCCCATCGGGAATAATAATTGAAAACACCGAAAGCCGCTCGCAGCTCGGAAATAAAGAAAACGCGATACGCCTGTTAAAATCGCAACTTTACGAAATTGAGCTGCGCAAACGCCACGAAAGGACTACAGAAATTGAATCGAAAAAGAAGAAAATTGAATGGGGATCGCAAATCCGTTCGTATGTGCTGCAACCCTACAAAATGGTGAAAGATTTGCGAACCGGATACGAAACAGGCAATGTAAACGCTGTTCTCGATGGTGAACTGGAAGGCTTTATAAAAGCCTATTTAATGGAATTTGGAGGAGAATAAAAAAAATAAATTAATAAATTGCTGAAATTTAAAAATTTTAAATATGCATTCCGATCAAAACTTTATCAACCGCGAAATTAGCTGGCTTTCGTTTAACGAAAGGGTTTTGCAGGAAGCTGCAGATCCAAATACCCCGCTGTTCGAGCGCATTCGTTTTATCGGGATTTTCTCCAACAACCTCGACGAGTTTTTTAGGGTCAGGTTCGCTGCGGTGCGCCGTATGGTTGACTTTGGTGGCGATGACGAAAGTTTGCTTGGCGATTACACACCCAAAGAATTACTCGATAAAATTCAAAATGTGGTAATTGGCCAGCAACAAAAGGTGCAAAATATTTACCTCGATATTATTGAAGAGTTAAAAGAGAACGATATTTTTATTGTCAACGAAAAAGAACTAAATCATCAACAGGGGATTTTTGTAAAGAAATATTTCAACGATAAGGTTTTGCCCAATCTTGTTCCCATAATGCTGAGCAAAAAAAACAAGTTCCCG
>CAMTWS010000013.1:0-11635 GCA_947085485.1 uncultured Prolixibacteraceae bacterium | reverse complement strand
GCTCCGAAAAGTCCTTTGACCCCCTAACCCCCAAAGGGGGGACTTCCTAATTCAATGATTTTCAGATGTTCCCCTTTGGGGTTAGGGGTCAAACAGATGAAAATTATTGAATTTCCGACTTTTCGGAGTAAGCTCAATTTTCAATTTCGATTTATAACTGAGCCCTGCAAGAGTTCTTTTGGCCCCTTTATGACCCCATTCAATATTTTGTAAATCTCCCATTATCAGTATTATGAAAATATATTCTGCTTTGTTTCTGTATTATTTGGCCCAATTGTGTCCCATTTAAGATTTGTTTTGTCCATTTTCAATAACATATTCAATAATTGGAGCCAAATCGGGATTGATACCTTTAGCAATAAATGCAGTTTTTACACCCTTGAAAAATGTAATGGAAAACTCAGTCGATGAAGTGCTAAACTCAGGTGGCAAACTTTTATTGAGCACCGCTTCCTTTATCATTTGTTATTCCAGTAATTTTCCCATTGTCATCAACTCCAATTTGTATTTTACCGCCATGAGCATTTGCAAACCCGCAAATCCATTTCAGGTATTCATCCCTCCATTCGTTTTCCCACTCGATATTTTGATTTTCTTTCATATCAATTCTTAAGTATAACTTTCAATATCGATTTCAGGATTTATAATTCCTGACTTTATTTTCTATTATTTTGCCAGAATATTCAAAAATAGCAAGAATTTTAATTATTGCCCCATTTTCGACTGAAACGGATAAAAAACCAACTGTTTATCAGGAAATAATTCAACTCAAACCCTTAAGTTTGCGGCTTGAAATTAAAAATTGAATCACTGTGAAAAAACTATTACTTTTAACTGTTGTTGCAGGAATGATATTTTCGTGCAGTCAACCAACAAAAACAACCCAGGTAATGAACCCATTTTTCGAAACCTACACGGCGCCTTACGAAGTTCCGCCGTTTGACAAAATTCTGAACGCACATTATCTCCCTGCTTTTCAGGAGGGGATGAAACAACACGACGCTGACATCGAGAAAATTGCAGCCAACACCGTGGCTCCCGATTTTGCAAATACCATTGAAGCGCTTGACCGCAGCGGCGATTTGCTGAGAAGGGTTTCTGCCGTTTTTTTCAATGTAAAGGAAGCCAACACCAACGATTCGATTAACGCAATTGCTGAAGAAGTGGCACCGTTGCTTTCACAACACAATGATGCGATAGTACTTAACGAAGCGCTGTTTGCAAGGGTGAAAGCTGTATATGACCAAAAAGGAAGCCTGCAACTCAATCCTGAACAGGCAAGATTACTCGACGAAACTTTTAAGGAATTTGTCAGGGGCGGAGCCAATCTTCCGGCAGATAAAAAGGAGGAACTAAAAAAAATAAACGAACAACTATCGCTCCTTGAATTGAAATTCGATAAAAACCTTTTGGCGGAAACCAACGCATATAAATTAGTTGTCGAAAATAAGGATGATTTGGCCGGATTGCCCGAAAATGTGATTGCAGGCGCTGCCGAACAGGCCAAAGCCGACGGTATGGAAGGAAAATGGGTTTTCACCCTTCAGAAGCCAAGCTGGATACCGTTCATTACCTATTCCGAAAAACGCGAACTGCGCGAGAAAATTTACAAAGCCATGTATAACCGTGGCAATAACGCCAACGAAAACGACAATAAAACTATAATCAACCAGTTTGTAAACCTTCGCCTTCAAAAAGCTAATATTATGGGATACGAAAGCTGGTCGGCATTTGTGCTCGACGATTGCATGGCAAAAAAACCTGAAAATGTGTATGCCTTGCTACAGAAAGTCTGGAATCCGGCAATTGTGCGTGCAAAGGAAGAAGTGGCCGATATGCAGAAAATGGTTGATAAAGAGGGTGGAAAATTTAAAATTGAAAGCTGGGACTGGTGGTTTTGTGCCGAAAAAGTTCGAAAGGGAAAATATGCTCTCGACGAAGAACAGCTTCGCCCCTATTTCGAAGTGAACAATGTACGCGATGGCGCTTTTGCCGTGGCAACCAAACTGTTTGGCCTGACATTCAAAAAACTGGAAAATATGCCGCTTTACCATCCTGAATGCCAGGTTTATGAAGTAAAGGATGCCGATGGTTCGCTCATTGGCGTGATTTATCTCGACTTCTTTCCGCGCGAGTCTAAAAAGGGCGGCGCATGGATGACCAACTACCGCGAACAGTTTACTTCGGCCGAAGGAAAAAATGTCCGCCCGGTTGTTTCACTTACCTGCAACTTTTCGAAACCTGTGGGCGATAAACCCGCCTTGTTAAGCTACGATGAAGTTGAAACTTTTTTCCATGAATTTGGCCACGGGCTTCACGGACTTTTGTCGCAGTGTACCTACGTAAGCATTGCCGGGACCAACGTTTCGCGCGATTTTGTTGAACTTCCGTCGCAAATTATGGAGCATTGGGCAGCCGAGCCCGAAGTGCTGAAAATGTATGCAAAGCATTACCAGACAGGCGAAGTGATTCCGCAGGAACTGATTGACAAAATGGACAAAGCCGGTAAATTCAACCAGGGATTTGTTACTTCCGAATTTATTGCAGCCGCTTTCCTCGATATGGATTTCCACACCATCACAAAACCTGGCGATATCGATATATACGATTTTGAGAAGAAATCGATGGAAAAAATCGGGCTGATAATGGAAATAATACCGCGCTACCGCCCCACCTATTTTGCACACGCTTTCTCATGGGGTTATTCAAGCGGTTATTACAGTTACACCTGGGCCGAAGTGCTTGATGCCGATGCATTTAATGCCTTTAAGGAAACCGGTGATATTTTTAACCAGGAAGTTGCTAAATCGTTCCGCAAAAATGTACTCGAACGCGGGAATACCGATGAACCGATGAAACTGTACCTCAATTTCCGTGGCAAAGAACCGGGAATCGAGCCGCTGCTTAAAAACCGGGGATTGATGTAAAGAATTGTTTAAGCCCAAAGGGCTGACATGATTATAGCAATTTATGAAGAAAAACATATTTCGCTCCGATGGAGCTTAATTTTATGTTGTTTAATTTTTGTAGGAATTGATTTTAATAAATAAGGGAAAGCTACTCAGTAGCGAAATATTCCTTTTGTTTTAGGATGCAACAAAAATTTTGATGGACAAAAATGTAGCGATTTTGATTATTCCTTGATAAAAGTGTAGTTGAAATACATTTATTCGTTGATAATAGTGTAGTTGAAATATATTTATTCCCTGATAAAAGTGAATTTGTTGTCCCAATATTGTACTATTCTGCCAAATCGCAAACCACTGCACCGGTTACTTAAAATATCTGTTCAATGTTTTCTCCTGTCTTTCTGGCCAAAGTTGTTGCACTCAAATCGGTTTCATCCACCTCGTATTCAACAAGTTCGTAACTGATGGATTTGGCATCGAGAAGGCGGGCGTTGGTTTTTTTCATACTTCTTCCAACAGATGTTTATTTTCCCATCACTATAACTCTGTTTCCATTCCTATGCCTGACTGTAAGGATTCCTCCTTTTTCAAGTGGTGTCCAACTCCAGCCTTCGGTGTCGGTTTGTTCGGTTTCGGGGATTTGCTGGTTATTTATCAAAACTGATTCTGGTTTTTGGGTCATCCTGAACATTTCTGTTGATTTTTCATCAAAGGTCCGGTAATTGATTAGGGTATTTTTCAGCTTGTCAACTGGAGCACCGGATCCAAAAAACTTATTGATTGCTGGTGGATACTCCATTAATTGAATTACCGAAGTTGAATTTAACAAGTGATTTTGGTTGGCTGGGGCCAGTTCGGGTAACCAGGGCATTGCCCTTAAATAGTTGCGGACATAATCGCCGTAACCGTCAGTCATCCACACTTCGTCGCGCGGATAACAGTTTTTCCCGTCATCATCGACCATGTAAGTTGCCCAACTGAGCGTGCGGATGGCGTTGGTTACCTGTGACTTATCGCCGGTAAGCGCCGCGTATTGCAACTCTGCTGAAGCCTGACGCGAGCTGTGACTGTTGCCCGGCGTTTGGTAAGCGGTTTGTTCATTTACTACAATCACTCCGTATTTTTCCCATTCGCGGTTGCCCAGTGTTTGATATACCCAGTTGAAAATTCCTTTCACTTCGGTTTTCCAGTTTGGAAAGAATTCAGGGTGGTTCATCATAAACTGTGCGAAAGTAACGGCATTGATCTGGGTATCACTCCATCCCGGAATGTCTTCAAAAAATGGGCTCCATTTATTGGTTTTTAGCGGGAAGTTTTTCATCCAGTTTAGCAATTTATCAAATGCAATCTGGTATTTCCCGGTATCTCCAACCTTCAGTTCAATCAGGTTCAGTCATCAGGTGTGGGGAAATGGATTGAACCAGTCCCTTTTATTGAGGGAAGCCCAATCTTCAAGTAAATTTCGAGTAGAGAAACGTAACCACGCTTTTTCAATCGTTCAATTGTGATTGTAGTACCAATCCCGAAGCCATCGGGAGGGTTTTGCGCAACGCTGGATATTTCGGTCTAAGCTGACCCCTGAATTTGGGATATAAATTAACCATTTTTTGCTGAAAAATTGGCTGGCATTTCGGCTGAACTGCCAAATACTTCAAGACGTAACTCCTGCGTATAAGAGCCTGTCCCGAGTAACGGGAGACTTACCGGTCCGAACGGAAGTTCATCCAGGGACACCCTCTGGAATAATTTCATACATCACTTATGGTTATCTTCCCTGAAAATTTGTATTTTCATCTCATTAAATTTGTATTTTCAATGGTATTCGATGGAACTCGCTTAAATATGTTTCTCATTTTTCAGAAATATTCTGCAAGCTCGTTTCAACATTTTATCAGAGCTTTCATTAAAGTATGCCCATGCTCAATGCGGGGCACACAAAGGCGGTATATTTTATTGCCGAGATAGTGCGTATTTCAGCGTTTCAGCATCTAATAAACTTTCGTGTAACTTGACAGGAAAGTGCCTTGAATTCGGCAACAACACCATACCATCGAACCGTTAGCAGTAAGTTGGAAAAATTTGCATCGTACGGATTGATTTTATATATTTGCACGTATAAAATTAATTCTTATGGATGTAAAATTGACTTTGAAGCTTGATAAATTTGTGATTGACAGAGCTAAAGAGTATGCTACTACTCACAAAAGAAGTTTGTCTCGAATAATTGAATCATATTTACAATCTCTTGCAATTCAAAATGATTCAAAAAATAGCAATGAAGATATTCAGATTTCACCTTTTGTTAAGAGTATGTCTTCAGGTGTTCATATCCCTGCTGATTTAGATTATAAAAAGGAGTATTCTGATTATTTAACTGAAAAGTACAAATGAAGGCCAAGCTTTTTATTGACACTAATGTTATGTTGGATTTATTAGGCGAACGATTACCTTTTTATGATTCAATTGCGAAAATTGCAACATTAGCAGACAAAGGCAAAGTTACTATTGTTGTATCTGCATTGTCCTATTCTACTGTAAGTTACTTTCTGACAAAATTTGAAAATTCCGAAATTGCTAAAGATAAACTTAGAAAGTTTAAAATAATATCTGAGATTTGTAAACTTGATGAATTGATTATTGAAAAGGGTCTTAATTCAAAATTTTCTGATTTTGAGGATTCTTTACAATATTTTAGTGCATTAAAATCTGATTGTTCTATATTGATTACACGCAATGGTAAAGATTTCAAAGAATCTCAGATTCCTGTAATGACTGCGGAGGAATATTTACAAAGTATCAGGAGAAAATAACCTGCGCCTACTCGAGTGGGCGGCTGACGGACTAAAAGTCCGCCAATTCACCACTCACACCACCGTAAGGGTCTCATATACGGAGGTTCGTTACCACCAGTGGCAAGACGTTGACAGTAATGATACGTTTCCTGTTCTGATTTCCTGTTTTTATTTGTTTATTCATATATTTGATAAAAATTGTTTGCAATGATTATTGAAAGACGAAAAAAAGAAATATTGGTCCGATTGTCAACCACAACAAATATTTCGGATCTTCAGGATATGATTGACTTTTTAAATTATAAAGAGTTAGTTTCAAAATCAAAAGCCAAACAATCAGATATCGATGAATTATCAAGACAAGTTAATCGCTCCATGACGGAAAAAATCCGCAAAACGCGGGAATAAGATAATCATATGACATTTGTTGTTGATTCGAATATAATTTTTAGTGCAATTCTCAATCCTGATAACAATATCGGCCAGATTATTATAAAAGGCTCAAAATACTTCACTTTTATTACTGTTGACCAACTCAAGGAAGATATTGAAATTCATGAAGACAAAATTTTAAAAATTAGTGGATTAAGGCATCTTGATTTTTTAAATCTATACGGATTTATTAAAGCAAAAATCAAATTTGTTCATCATTTGCTGATTAGTGATGGGAACTATCAAAAAGCTGAGCAATTAACGCATGACATTGATTCTGATGATTTATTGTTTGTTGGTTTATCGTTACAGTACAATTGTAAACTATGGTCAGGAGATAAACGATTAATAAATGGTCTTCATAAAAAAGGATTTAAACTGACAATTACAACTGATGAGATTTTTCAAATATATTTGAACAAGGAGTTTAACAGAAAATCCCGGCAAAAATAATTACTTTAGCCTACAGTGTATTCTAGTAATTGTTGCCAATATTCTGATTATTAGATATTTATACTGGTGTTCGAAAGTGCGGCACAACAGGGAAGTAACTGGCAATCCGTCAATAATTATTCACGCGGAACGTTGAACAACTATAAAAACTAAACCTATGAAACTAAAAAGCAAATTCGTGTTTTCCTCCCTCGCGCTGGTTTTCCTCCTGTTTTCGTGTCAACCTGAAAAGCCAAAAACAGCAGAGCAGGTTTTAAATGCCCCGTTATTCCAGTATCAGGATTTGGAGCCGCGCTGGAACAGTTTCGAAAACCCAACTTCGGGCAAGGGAACCGGGGCAATGGAAAACAAAGGCGCGAAAGGCCATCCGTACGATAAACTAAAAGCCGGCGAATCGAAGCTCCTTCTCGATTTTCAGGGTTCTGGAATCATTACCCGGATGTGGTTTACCATACAGGAGCGCTCACCGCAAATGCTGCGGTCGCTTAAAATCGAAATGTTTTGGGATGGCCAGGAAAAACCCGCGGTTTCGGCGCCGTTTGGCGATTTCTTTGGAAACGGGTTGGGCAGGATGGTTGCCCACGAAAACGCGCTGTTTGCCAATCCCGAAGGCCGGTCGTTCAACTGCTTTATCCCCATGCCTTTTAAAACCGGCGCAAAAGTGGTGGTTACCAACGAGGGCAACACCGATTTAAACATGCTTTTTTACGACATCAATTTTGTCAGGATCAAGGAGTGGAATGATTCACATCTTTATTTTCATTGCTTCTGGAACCGCGACACTGCAACTACTCCTGGCGTTGATTATTCGATTTTACCAAAAATCGAAGGCAAAGGAAGGTTTCTGGGCGTCAACTTTGGCGTAATTGCCAACCCGGTTTATCAAAAATCGTGGTGGGGCGATGGCGAGGTGAAAATGTACGTCGATGGCGATGGCGAGTTTCCGACGCTTGCAGGCACCGGAACCGAAGATTATATAGGCACTGCCTGGGGACAGGGCGCGTTTGCCAATCTTTATACCGGTTGCCTTGTTGCCGACGCCGAAAAAGATCAATGGGCTTTTTACCGCTTTCACATCCCCGACCCAATCATGTTTAAAACCGATTTGAGGGTCACGATTCAGGCGATGGGCGGAAATATGAAAGACAAAGTAATTGAAATGCTCGATGCGGGAGCAATGTTAATTCCCGTGACCATTCAAAACCAACAAAGTTTTATTGGCCTCATGGATTCGGTGCCGCCGGTTAATTTGAAAACCGACCCCCTAATCCATGGCTGGACCAACTTTTACCGATCCGACGACTGGTCGTCAACTGCTTATTTTTATCTCGACAACCCTGTAAATCAGTTGCCCGATCTGGCAAAAACCAAAATACGGACCAGTAAAACCGAAATGAAATGAAACTGAAATTCAGACTTGTTGTTTTTGTCTTTTTAATTTTTGGGACACTATTTTCAGGTGCCCAGGATACAAACCGTTTTAAAAAGGAAGTTGAAGAACTCGACAGTGCCGAATATAATTTCACCCCCGAAAAAAAACTCGTCGTTTTTGCCGGAAGTTCAAGTATCAGGATGTGGAAAGATGTTCAGTCGTATTTTCCCGGATACAATGTAATTAACAATGGCTTTGGAGGTTCGCATTTCAGCGATTTGCTCTATTTCTACAATCAACTCATCTTAAAACCTGCACCCGAAATTCTGTTTATTTACGAAGGCGACAACGATTTGGCAAGCAACAAAAAGCCGGGTAAAATTTTAAAGGAAGCAAAACTACTGATAGGGAAAATCCAGCAGGATTTACCTGAAACCCATGTCGTTTTTATTTCGCCAAAACCCAGCATTGCCCGGGTACATCTTAAAAACGAATACATCAAATTCAATAAAAAACTGTCGAAATACTGCAAAAAACATGAAAATATTGAGTTTGCCGATGTGTGGAGCCCGATGTTGGATAAGAAAGGAAATGTTTACAAGGATGTGTTTCTTGAAGATGGGTTACACATGAACAAAAAGGGTTATGATATTTGGGGAAAAGTGATTTCTGAATTTTTGAAATAATTAAACTAAACTACCATGAACAAAAAACTATTATTCAGTTTGTTTACCCTCGCAATTCTTTTTTCGTGCCGGAAAACAACCACGGTTTCAACCGAAAGAGCTTTTAACGCAGTTTACCAGGGCGAAAATCTAAACCGGCTGGCATTTCCAATTGGCGGAATTGGCGCCGGAATGTTTTGTATCGAAGGCAGCGGGGCCATTTCGCATGTTTCTGTCCGGAATCATCCTGAAGTTTTTAAAGAACCTTTTATAATGGCAGCGCTTTCAATTAAAGGATTGGAAAACGGGGCCAAAATTCTTGAAGGCCCGGTACCCGGATGGAAAGTGTTTGGCAACCCAAATACAGGAAATGGCGCCGGCGAGAAAAGTTATGGTTTCCCGCGTTTCGAAAAGGCATCGTTTGAAACCCGTTTTCCGTTTGGAAAAATAAAACTGCAGGATCCGGACATTCCAATGGAAGTTTCTGTTACCGGCTGGAACCCGTTTATTCCGACCGATGAAGACAATTCGAGTTTGCCGGTGGCCGGGCTGGAATACACTTTCAAAAACTCATCCGCGAAAACCATCGAAGCCTGTTTTTCATATCACTCCGAAAATTTCCTGAGGATTGAAACTCCCAGTGAATGGGGTGGCCAGTATAATCCGGGACATTCGGTTGCAGGAATTGAAAATGGATTTTTGCTCCGCCAGGATTGCGCTCCCGATAAACCCCATTACAAAGGCGATTTTGCCATAGTTTGCGACGCCCCGGGAACGGTTGTCGATTTGTGCTGGTTCCGCGGCGGCTGGTTCGATTCGCGCACAGTTTTCTGGAAAGACCTTACCGAATTTACTTTTCAGGCTGATACAACTACGTTGAATTCACCGGGAGCATCACTTTACGTTCCTTTTACACTGGGACCGGGCGAAGAAAAAACTGTCAGGTTAATGATGTGCTGGTACGTTCCCAACTCCAACCTCCGGCAGGGACTGGGGCCGGTTTCTGATGAACAGCTTAAAGCCGATCTGGCCAATTGCCTGCCCGGGAGCGGTTGCTGTCCCGGCAGTAGTTTGTACTACCAACCCTGGTATTCGGGCAGGTTTAAAGATATTTCCGATATTTTGAAATACTGGAAAGTAAATTATGAAGAATTAAAGAAAAGGTCGGAACTGTTTTCGAATGCTTTCTACAATTCAACTTTGCCGCCCGAAGTTATTGAAGCGGCTGCCGACGGACAACTGGGCGGAATTATGAAAAATTACCGCGACTGGCGGATTTCGGGAAATACCGGTTGGATGAAATCGCTCTACCCCAGCGTAAAGAAAAGCCTCGATTACTGCATTGCAACCTGGGATCCAAAACGCAAAGGAGTTGTTGAAGAACCGCACCACAATACTTACGACATCGAATTCTGGGGCCCCGACGGAATGTGCACCAGTTTCTACATCGGGGCGCTCACCGCCATTATTGAAATGGGAGAAACCGTCGGCGACGATGTTTCGGAATACAAATCGTTGTTGGCAAAAGGGAAAACATTTCTTGAAAATGACCTTTACAACGGGGAATATTTTATCCAGAAAATTAAGGTTGAAGGACTGGAAGCCAAAGACCCCGTGGCAGGTGCAAAAGTTGGTATCAACATGAATTATTCACCCGAAGCGGTTGCTCTTTTGCAAAAAGAAGGCCCGAAATACCAGTACGGAAACGGATGTTTGTCGGATGGAATTCTTGGCGCCTGGATTGGAAAAATGAGCGGATTGAACGATTTTATTGAACCGGGGAAAGTGAAAAGTCACCTGAATTCGGTTTATAAATACAATCTGAAAACCGATTTGTCGGATCACATTAATCCTCAGCGGCCTTCATTTGGCCTGGGAAACGATGGTGGTTTGTTACTTTGTACCTGGCCAAAAGGCGACGAATTAACACTGCCGTTTGTGTACAGCAACGAAGTGTGGACAGGAATCGAATACCAGGTTGCCTCGCATTTAATGGCCGTTGGTGAAGTTGAAAAGGGATTGGAAATCGTTCGCGAAGTGCGGAAACGTTACAACGGAAAAACCCGAAACCCGTTTAACGAATACGAATGCGGCCACTGGTACGCCCGTGCAATGGCAAGTTACGGTTTGCCGCAGGGACTGACCGGGGTTCGTTACGATGCAGTTGATAAGGTTTTATTTGTAGATTCGCAGGTTGGCGATTTTAAAAGTTTCATTTCCACTGAAAATGGCTTTGGAACCGTTGAAATGAAAAACGGTAAAGCTGAATTGCGGGTGGTTTACGGCGAAATTCCAGTGCAAGAGATTGTCATTAAAAAAACAATTTAAAAGAAACGTTCAATGAAATACTTTTTGCTTTTTACCTTTTTACTAAGCTGCTTCTTTTCAAATGCCCAACTTCCTGAAAATGGCTGGAGTTTCAGTTATCCCGGCGATAAATTTACCAACAATGCATTGC
Organism: uncultured Prolixibacteraceae bacterium; assembly: GCA_947085485.1. Lineage (GTDB taxonomy): Bacteria > Bacteroidota > Bacteroidia > Bacteroidales > Prolixibacteraceae > Draconibacterium. The sequence goes on along the minus strand of CAMTWS010000013.1, from coordinate 554 downwards.
TCGATCTACGCTACCTGAACGAGAAAGTCGCAGGGGAAAACGGGTTTATTCAACTTACTTCCGACGGAAATTCATTTCAAACCGAAAACGGTAACCCAATGCGGTTTTGGAGTATCAACGGCGGCGATGGTACAAAAAGTATGAGCGATGCCGACCTCGCAAAATTTGCACGGTTTCTGGCAAAAATGGGAGTAAACATGATTCGTTACCACGGGAGCATAAACCCAACCGGGGCAAATATCAACGATGTTGACAAAGCCGATGTAACCGCCATCTGGCGCATGGTGGCCGCTATGAAAAAGGAGGGGATTTATTCCACCATTTCCCCGTTTTGGGCACACAACGGCCACATGGGCGAACCTGCGCTGAACGGCTGGGGAATTCCGGGATATACCGCGAAAGAGGATTTGTGGGGGGTAATGTATTTCAGCGACACGTTGAAAACGGCATACAAAAAATGGGTAAAATACCTTTATACGGAAACCAATCCGTTTACAGGCATCGCTTTAAGGGACGATCCGGCTGTGGCTTTGATTCAAATTAAAAACGAAGAT
>CAMTWS010000012.1:0-10287 GCA_947085485.1 uncultured Prolixibacteraceae bacterium | reverse complement strand
TTTATATGGGAAATAATAAATTAAATCGCCGAAAGTTTTAATTTTCAGCTCCTTATATAACAATTCGGCCCTTTTAGGACCAACACCGGGAAGAAATTTTATTTCCTGCTCGAGAAATTCAGTCATTCAACAAATATACTTAAAAATGAAAAGTGCGGTAATTCTAAAAATGAATTTGAAGCTTTTGTCAAGGTTAAAAAAAATTGTCCTGGTTTCTTGAAAAAATTAAGAAAAATAAAATTTATGTAATGTATTAAATATATTTAAACGAATTTTGCCGCAATTAAAATTGTAACAGTTTCGTTAATTCTTCTACTGATTTTAAAATTGATTTTCATGAAAGATAAAATTATCCATTTAGAGTCTATTGTAAAAAATTATAAGGTAGGCACTCAAATAGTTAGGGCTTTGCGCTCGGTTTCTGTTGATATTTATAAAGGCGAATATGTTGCAATTATGGGCGCTTCAGGTTCGGGGAAATCGACATTGATGAATATAATAGGATGTTTGGATACGCCAACAAGTGGACAATATATATTAAACGGAAAGGATGTGAGCCGGATGACGGATGATTCGCTGGCTGAAATCAGAAACTCCGAAATCGGGTTTGTTTTTCAGGTATTTAATTTACTGCCCCGGAATAACGCGTTGGAAAATGTGATGCTGCCACTGATATATTCGGGGGTAAGAAAAGCCCAACGAAAAGTGATGGCAGAACAAACTCTTGATGATGTAGGACTTTCGGACAGGATGCACCACCGCCCCAACGAACTCTCGGGTGGACAGCGCCAAAGGGTAGCAATTGCCCGTGCTTTGGTAAACAAACCTTCGTTGTTGCTGGCCGATGAACCTACCGGAAACCTCGATTCAAAAATTTCGGAAGAAATTATGAAACTTTTTGCTGAAATTCACCGGAAAGGAAATACACTGATAGTGGTTACCCACGAACCGGATATTGCCAAACATGCCCACCGTATTATTCGATTAAAAGATGGCGAGGTTGAATCGGATGAAATAAATCCTGACCCAATTTATTGACATTTTATGGCAAAGGAGTTGAAAATTTATACAAAAACGGGGGATGACGGAACTACCGGACTGATTGGTGGAAGCCGTTTAAAAAAATACGATTTGAGGCTTGAAGCTTACGGAACTATTGATGAATTAAATGCTGCAATAGGTGTTCTTCGTTCGGCAAAATTGCCTGAGGATGTTATTGCAATAATAAATAAAATACAGAATAAACTGTTTAACATTGGTTCCCTGCTGGCTTCCGATGAAAAAGGGGAAGCATTTACAGCAAATTTGGCAATTACAGAAAGCGACATTAAAATTTTGGAAGATGCTATTGACGGGTATCAAAACCAGCTTCCCGTATTGACCCATTTTATTATTCCAGGCGGCAATTTTTCATCGGCGCAATGTCATGTTGCCCGCACAGTTTGCCGCAGGGCGGAACGCCGGATTCTTGAATTTGCAGAACATTCAAAAGTTCATCCCGAAATCGTTATATATATTAATCGTTTGTCTGATTTCTTTTTTGTTTTATCGAGAAAACTGGGTTTCGATAACAATATTGAAGAGGTTTCCTGGAAAAAAGAGTAGCGCTTTCTGATTTAAATTCGATTAAAATCTTATGCTTTTATTTTACCCTCAACACCGCATTCTGAAAAAAAATAGACGGATTGATTTTTTTATTTTTTTGCATTGTTTTTTTATTATATTCGCGGCATTGTAAAAAACGAGTTTAACCACATAAAAATCAACGAATGTATTGGACACTTGAATTGGCATCGAAATTGGAAGACGCACCCTGGCCGGCAACAAAAGACGAATTAATTGATTATGCAATTCGTTCGGGTGCGCCGCTTGAAGTAATTGAAAACCTTCAGGAAATGGAAGACGAGGGAGAAATGTATGAAAGTATTGAAGACATTTGGCCCGATTATCCCAGTAAAGATGATTTCTTTTTTAATGAAGACGAGTATTAATTGTTATTCAAAATGAATATAAAAAGGCATCTGTTACAAAACAGATGCCTTTTTGTTTTTTAGGATTATTATTCTGATATTTAAATAGTTGCATACTCAATAGTTTGGCCTCCTGCTTTTATTTGATTAATTGCACGGTTGTAAAATCTCAAATATGTTGCCCTTGAATTGAGCACGGCATCTTTTTGGTTAACAACGCCAATTTTATCTCCAATAATCAGGCATCCTTCGGTATCGCTGATTGTATTCCCCCAGTGGATTAAAATGAACTCGAAGCCGGGTACATTTTGCACCCAAATCATGTCGTGTTTATACTCTTTCGAAAACCTTGGTGAAAAGCGCGTACTCAACGGATACTGTCCAAGTGGGATGCAGGTTTCGCCCTTTATTTTGGTTGTGCGGCTTGCATCTTCAATACTAAAACAAAAATATTCGCCATTAATGAAAACCCTGCCAATTTCGCAATCGGGATGGTGCAGGAAACGTTCAACTTTAATTAGTGCCATGTTTTGAATTTTTACGTTAATAAATGGATTTTAAAAATTGTTTTATATATCAAGTTAATTTCTGATTTTAATCTCAACCAAATTCGCCAAATGAAATTGAACATCCTCATAAAAAGGAAAATTATTTTAAACCCAATGAACTTGCTGAAAATGAATGTGATTATGAGTAGAATTAGGGGGAAATATTTTTGTATTGCGACAAGATCAATTAGGTAATTAAAAAGCGTATAAATTTTTGCTGCTTTCCAGTACACAAGAAGAGACAAAATAACCGAAATTAATCTGGCAAGCATTTTAGGAAGGACCATTAAACCCTGAAATTTTGCACGAAGAGTATCCAACGCGAGTTTCTTTTGTTGATACAAGGCACTATCTGTAAGTATCATTTCCATAACCTCGGAATAAGAATGGGAGGCATTATCTTTAGGCCCGATAAATACAAGAATATCACCACAAACATTTGCCGTCAGATTAACAAAAACCTTGTCTCCTTCACGGGTACTCTGAATTCCACCAGTTTGGAAAAGCTCAACATAGGTTGAAAAAAGGTTAAAAATGACATTGCTGATTTGGGTTATAAAATTTCTGCCGCTTTGAAGGATTCTATATAAATTACTAATAGTCTGTGAAATAAATTGTTTCAATACTTCTATTTTTTGTTTGTAACAGTGCTAAGAATGGTTTGGCCTAATTTAACCACAATACTAACAAGTGATTCCCAGAATTTAACTGAAATCCCAATCGCTTCATTATGTATGTCATTGATTATCGTAATCGGATTGTCAGCGAAAGCATGAGAAATTCGCGTTGTGACATCACCATCAATGCCAATAATGGTCTGAAGTACAACTTTTTCAGTACCGATATCGTTGGCTTTTTTAAACAGCATTAATTGTCTCAAGTCCAGCTTAAGTTCATAATATTTTGCCTCTTTGCTATTTAATACTCTGAAATTATTTACGATTTCCGGGTCATCAAATTTATAGGTTGCAACGTCGCCAATTGGTTCACCTTTAATTGTATCCACAATTTTCAGAATGCGCCGGACGTCATTCGAAATGTTTTCAATACGTTGAAACATTTTGATATCGGAATTAACATCATCTTCTGTAAAATGATCTTTAGCTTTGTTTTTATCTTTGGTGAGACGTATGTTGGCAGTTTGAGCTCTTAGGCTTAATAATTATATGCCGACCCCCATATATATCTCTTTACCCCTGAATAGATACTCAGCGCTTTCATCAGCATTTCCTATATATTTCAGGTACTTTTCCCCCAGGCCAATTAGTTTAAGATGGAACTTTCTTGACAAGTCCTGTAATATCATCCGGGGGCTGGCAGGCGCCTTTGAAGCGCTCATTTCATCTTTGATGATGGTGTTTATTTCAAGATGGGTCAGGTCGTAAATCGTCGAACTTATTATTTCTTCTAATTTACTCATAGCGTTTAATTTCTCTGAATGATGTTATAGGTTATGGTTTGCTCTGTTCCTCATTGAAAATTCCAATTGCCTTCAAAATTTCTTTTAATACTTCAATGTTTCGTTTTACAATCTCGTGCCCCTGGCTCTCGCGCATCACGTGGTATTCGCGGAGTTTCTTGTAATCAGAAACAAATTTTTCGGTCATGGCAGTTGTAATATCGCCGCTTAAAAGATTTATTTGAGAACACATACGCTCTGCCGTACTGTCGGTTTTGATGGTTGAATCGGCGGTAAAAGAATAATTGCCAACTAATGTGTTTACATCAAGACGCGTAAGTTTGGCAAGGCCATCAATTGTCTTCGAAATGAATGTTTCTTTGCTCATGTTATTAATTTCTAAATGGTTAAATCTGTTTTATTTATATTAGGCTAATTGCTAATAGAAGAATCTGCTGAAGCTTTAAAATGCTTTCATGGCTTAATGATGCAATGTTACAAACACCAACAATTCACCCGTTATTTTTGTTTATTTGATTCTATTTAAAAAATTATATTTGCCTCTATGAAAAAAACACTTTCTATTTTGGCTTTAGTCATTCTTAGTTCTGGAATTTACTCACAGACAAAAAGTTACGAACGGTAGCTTATGGTTATCATTCGGTAAAAGACATGGAAAAAGCTTCGCGAAATATTTCATGGTGGAACAATTGGGCGGCACAGCCTGATTTTGCAATTAGAAACACGTATTGGAATTATGATGTAGATTTTACACCGATGGCCTGGAACAACGTTGGCATTCCCGGCGTCGGCATTTGGGCTGACAAAGATTCGACAATTAAATATTTATTGGGATTTAACGAGCCCAATTTTAAAGAACAGGCCAATATGACACCAAAACAGGCTGCTGCTGCCTGGCCCGCACTTCAGAAAATTGCGCAGAAACACAATTTGAAAATTGTGGGGCCTGCCGTAAATTATTGCGGAAACTGTGTTTTGGAAGGCGGCACTAGTTACACAAATCCTTTTACGTATCTCGACCATTTTTTTGCAGCCTGCGATACTTGCCAGGTTGATTTCATAGGATTACACTGGTATGGTTCCGGAAATTCGATAACTGGATACGTAAATACCGCCCGGAAATATAAAAAACCAATCTGGGTTACTGAATTCGCATCATGGGATTACAGCAACCCTGTTCAAAATGTAAATGATCAGAAAAAATACCTTGCCGGAACTGTAAATTTTCTTGAGCGCGACCCCGATGTTTATCGTTATTCCTGGTTTATCGGAAGAACTTCAGGAGGTGCAAATACTTTTCCTTATATTGATTTATATGCGGCAAACGGAATGCTGACCGAATTGGGTCAATTATACATGGATATTCCGGTTTACAATCCGGATATGAAATTTAAAATTCCCGGCAGAATAGAAACCGAAGAATATTTTCTGATGTCGGGTTTGTTTTCGGAGCCGACGTCTGATGTGGATGGATTTCTGAACATTGGCTGGACAGATGTAAACGACTGGGCCGAATATAAAATTTCGGTCGAAAAGAGTGGTACTTACAGTTTGAATCTCCGTGTGTCAGGCACAGGACAGGGGGCAATTCAATTTTTGGTTGACAATGAAATCAAAACCCTTGTTAGAACAACGAATACAGGGGGTTGGCAAAACTGGAAAAATGTTTCTGGGACAATTGAATTACCTGAAGGCGATCATATTTTAAAAATGCTTGTAAAAGCTTCGGGTTTTAATATAAACTGGATCGAAATTTCGAATTCCACTTCGGTAAAAAATGAAATTGAAATCATCGAAACCGAAGTTTATCCAAATCCTGTTACGAACGGAATTATCAATTTAGTTCTGCACAGGGCACAATCGGGCGGTGAATTTTCGTGCCGGTTATTTGATATTTACGGTAAACAGGTATATTCCAAAAACGTAAATGTCAACCGGGCACTTTTTCAAATCAATATTAACGAAACAAACCGGCTTCCGGCAGGTGTGTATTACCTGAATATTACTGGCGAAAACAGCATGGCAAACAAATTAATCGTTGTTCAGTAAAAATTCTATTTGATTTTTATTTTGAACGACCACGCGTAGCTACAAGAGGTAGGCAGGGCTTTCTGTTCAGGGTAGTAGATGGTCAACCCATTGGCTTCGCTCCAAGTCCATTTTAAATCGCCTGAAACACCAAGCATTTGGATTGCAGAACCCGCAACCGGCTTAACAGCCTTCAGTTTAAACTCGTTCCCCTGCCATTTTAAAAATATGGCGTACAAATAATCGCCCTTCACCGTAAAACAGGCGTCGCCTTCGTGCTGTTTTTTATCCCACACCCTTGTTCCGTATATGGCATCGCCATTCACTTCAAGCCATTCGCCCAGTTTTAGCAACGGATATTGTTCGTATTCGGGAATTAACCCAGCGGCAGTTGGCCCTACATTAATATCGAAGTTTCCGTTTCGGCAAACACCCATCACAACCTTGTCGATAAACTGTTTAGGCGAAAGGCAATCCTGAGGATCAGTGTCGGCATTGTATCCAAAGGTTTTTGCAATTCCCTGCCAGTAACTCCATTTATGGGTAAGCAATCCTTCGAGGTCGCTGCCATATTCGTATTCTACGTTATATAAATCGCCGCGTTTCCCACGTTCGTCTTTCCCGAAACGATCGTTAACAAACACTTCCTGGCCACGTTTTTCAGCCTCATTGTAAAAGTATGCCACTACTTCCTTCATTTTCCAGAATGGTTCGGGATGATCCCATTCGCCAACGAACTTAAAAAGTCAGCATACCCGGTTGTGGTTTTAACCTGGGGTGAATCGTTTCATTTTACGTCAGAATAGAAATTTCTGTTTAAGAAATATTTCACCGGCAAAGCGGGTCAAAAAAGTGGTTTTTTGAACTCAGATTCATAAAATCATTAAAATTTGCTAAACTGATTTAGCTTCAAATTCATAGTTCTTCGCGGGTTTCAGACGAAAATACACTATATAAAATATGTTGATTCATTTATATTGATTGGTATTGTTTTGTTAACTAATTCTGTTAATATATAATGTATTTTGTCCAAAATTTCGGAAGTTCAACTAAATTAGGAATAATAGTTTTACAGCGTTGAAATTAAGTATAAAAATTAGTTTTAGGTTTTGGTAAGATGAATTGTTTAGTTTAGTTAAAGTGAGGCTTCTGATTTTTTGGAGGGCTTATTTTTTTAATCAGCCAATTTGCCATTACAAACAATAAAAAACAATGAATGAATTTTAAACTTATTGTCAGGATTTTTACCTTTTTAATGGTGTTTGCCGCGTTTTCCGGCATTAAGGCATCGGGCCGGAAAAATACAGCCACTTCCAATCCTGACCGTATTGTATTAAATCTTGCTCAAAATGCTGCAACTTCAATTGCTGTAACCTGGCGAACAGATACAACCATTCCCGAAGGTTATTGTGAACTTCAGGTTTTAACAGGTGGCGCTATCAATCCCGAAAATTCAATTTCATTCAAGGCAAAAACCAATTGGGTAAAGTACGAATACGAAGGTGAACCAACAATTGAAGCCAATCAGCATTCTTATGTTTTTACTGATTTGATTCCCGGCAAAAAATACTTGTACCGGGTTGGTACGATTGGCCACTGGAGCGAATGGTTTGAATTTCAAATGCCCTCAAATGATAATCGGGGATTTTCATTTATTTATTTCGGCGATGCGCAAAACGATATTAAATCGCAATGGTCGAGGGTGGTTCGCAAAGCATATAAAACTGTGCCCGATTGTTCATTTATGCTTTATGGCGGCGATATAATTAACCGGGCTGGCCGCGATTTGGAATGGAATGAGTGGTTTTATGCCGGTGATTTTATTTTTGCTTCAGTACCGCAGGTATTAACACCCGGCAATCACGATTACAACGATTTGCAGCTCGATCCCCACTGGAAAAATCAGTTTACACAACCCGGCAATGGCCCGGCTTCATTAAAAGGAACATGTTTTTATGTTGACTATAAAAATCTTAAAATAATCTCTATCGATTCGGCAACTGAATCGGAACTCGAAGACGAAAACGGGGACAATTTAAAAAGTCAGAAAATCTGGCTCGATTCAATACTATCCGCAAATACAAAACAGTGGATAATTGTTACAACGCACCTGCCATTCTATTCTACAAAAGAATCGAGGGACAATCCACAGCTTAGAAAACATTTTCAGCCAATACTCGAAAAACACAAAGTAGATTTGGTTTTAACAGGGCACGATCATGCTTATGGCCGGGGGATAGCATCTGATAATATAAACGAAAAACCAACCATTGTTTATGTTGTTTCAGTTAGCGGCCCCAAAATGTACGAGTCAGGCGGGAAAGACTGGATGCAGTTTAATGGTATTCAGAAGCAATTATTTCAGAAAATAAATATCATTGGCAACGAGCTTCATTTTACTGCATATTCGGCTGATGGAGAATGGTTTGACCAGTTTTTACTGAAGAAAAATAAAAACGGGAAAAACAGGTTTATTGAACGGAATAATAATGCCGGCAAATAGAAAATGGAAATTGTTTGGTTAAATCAGCGTAAAATATGAACATAAACAGAAACCAGTTTTTAAGCATACTTGTCGTGGCAATGTCGTTCGGTACTGCATGGGCGGTCAGGGGGCAGTTTGGCCACGAACAGGGAGCCGCCTGGGCTGCAGGAATAGGCGGATTGGCATTGGTACTTGTTTCGCGGAGGAACGACTGGTACCAAAGGGTACTTTCGGTAACTCTAGCTTCGGCGGTAGGTTGGGGAATGGGCGGAATGATTAGTTACGGAAAGATTGTAGGATATGGCAGAAGCGATGATTTACTGAATGCAGGATACGGATTGTTAATGTTATTTATTATTGGCGGTCTTTACGGATTAATTGGCGGAGGTTTAACCGGGCTTACACTCGAATCAACATCAGCTAAGAAAGTGAAATGGGCAGCTTTGATGGCCGAAATGGTTGCCGGAGGTTTGATTGCCTATGGTTTTCTGGTAATGCAACTGGAAATACTGATGACTCCTCCACGATCGGAAGCCTGGGCATTTTGCCTTGGTGCCGGACTGGCGCTGGTTTGGCACATGGCACGAAATGGATATAATTCATCGCTAAAAGTGGCTTTTTTTACAATGATTGGCGCCGGTTTTGGTTTTGCCTTCGGAAATTTCCTGCAAGTTGTCGGCAACCTTCTCGAAATCAATTTTAACATGTGGAATGTAATGGAGTACAGCATTGGTTTCTTTGGAGGTTCTGCTTTGGCTTACAGTATATTTAGCTCACCGTGGCCGGAAAATGTTGAAAGTCCAAAACCATGGGAAAACCGGGTTTCGTATATTTTTGCTTTAATAATTATTCCAGTTATTGTCTTTCAGCAATCTTTGTCTATCCAGGTCCTTTCCGAAAGGCTCGGCAATTCGGGCATCGATGAAAAAACGGCCTTGCTCAGCAGCATAATTTCAGGTCTGCTAATTTGCCTTGCAATCGTTTATTACATCGTAAAATTTGAAAAAACAAAGTTCAGCTTTACTAAAAATACTTTGGTTTTGATTTATCTGGCATTTATCTCGGTATATGTGGCAGAAAGCTTTATCGTTACCGGGGTTTTTGCAGGGATTGTACATTTTAACCATATATTATATGTGGTAAACATCGGTATTGTTTTGATCCTCATAAGCAGGATTAAAGACCCGTTTTATAGAGAGTTGAGCTCCGGTTTAAAGCGGGTACATTTGCATGCATTGGTTGCTGTTTTAATAATAATCGTTTTGCTTGCAGTTGTATTGGTAAATATTCATGGCGAATTAGGTGGTTCAACCAGGTTCGGTTAATATTTATATTTGATTCTCCTTATTAATCCGGTGTATAAATTTTAATTTTTATAATCAGTCAACATATGGAATATTGACTTATTCCGATGGTATTTTGAGCCCTAAAAGGATTTAGCATGTCCAATATTAATGTATTTTTAATAAAATTCTATTTGTTATTGCACATTTCATTTCAAATCTTTGCATGAGATAAATTTAGGATTGACTCCAATTTAAATTAAAAAAAAGTTTTATGAAAAAAACAATTTTGCGAACACTCTTTATTGGATTGTTTTCAATTTTAACAGTAACACTTTATGCTCAAATCAATGTGCGTGGAACTGTTAAAAGCGATACCGGCGAATTATTGCCGGGAGTATCCATTATTGTAAAAGGTACCAGTACCGGTGTGATTACCAATGTTGATGGTAATTATTCTATATCGGTGCCCAATGCACAATCTGTTCTTGTGTTTTCATTTGTAGGAATGCAAACTCAGGAAGTGTCTCTTAATGGTAGAACAACAGTTGAA
>CAMTWS010000011.1:0-10160 GCA_947085485.1 uncultured Prolixibacteraceae bacterium | reverse complement strand
TGTTATAAAATAAAATTATGCGAAGAAATTGACGCTCAACTAATGGTAAGCAAACGAATTCCACACAGTGGTTTGCCTGCGCGATCAACCACTGAACTTCGCACCGTGTGCAACATTCCTTTCCGCCTCGACTTGGCAGGTGGTTGGCTCGATCAGCCTTTTGTATCGAAATTCCATCCGGGACCAGTAATTACCATTAGTGTACATCCTGATTACCAGTTTAACGATAGAAGCGGTATGTCAAGCAGTACCCGAAAAAAAGCAATCCAATTATGGCAAACCGACATTCCTGAAGGAAATAAGGAAATTTTAGCTAAAACCTTGTTTAGTTTTGAAAATCCACCGGGAACAAAGGTAATTTCAGGTTCGCAGGATTCCATCGGAATTGTTTTCCCGGGAGTCAATAAATTAAGCTACAATAAAAAGAATTACTGGCCCGATTCAATTGAACCTGAAACAAATAACACAATTCTTGAGTTTATTGAGAAACATCTTTGGTTTATAACACTTTCGCCCCGAATTGGCGATTTCGATGTTTTGTCAGATACAGTTATTAACCAACCCAATGCAAAAAATCTGGCTGATGCAGCAAATAAATGCTGGGAAGCCATAAAAAACAAAGATCTGCGCCTTTTTGGCACAGCATTCCGCGAAAGTTTTGAAGCACAGGTTGCTATGTTTCCAAACATGGTAAATCTCGATATTATTGAAATTATTGAAGCTTATAAGAATGACGCCCTTGGCTGGAAACTAAGCGGTGCAGGAGGAGGCGGATACCTGGTATTGGTTTCAGATAAGCCTGTAAAAAATGCTGTTCAAATCAGGATAGTTAGACCTTAGTTTTTACGAACTATTTGTTGCTAATACTTTTCTACATGAAAAACAAATCTTTTCGGTTTGTGTGAACTTTACTATCTTTGAGAAAATATTTTGAGATGAAGAAATTAAATTATACGGCAATAATCGAAAAAAGTGATGATGGTTTTTATGTAGGTCAGGTTCAGGAAATACCCGAAGCAATAGCCCAGGGAATAACAATAGAGGAACTTAAACAAAACCTTTTAGATGCTTTACAATTAGTAATTGACTATCAACGCGATCAAACACTCAGACAATATGAAGGTCGCAAAATTATTCGTCGTAAACTTAATCTTGTCTGATGAAGAGGAATGCCTTCATAAAACACCTAAAAGCAAATGGTTGTATTTTACTTCGTGAAGGCTCAAATCACAGTTTGTTTGTAAACCCTGTTAACACCAAAAAATCTACCGTTGGCCGACACCCTGAACTTTCCAACTTAATGTGTAAAGTCATTTGTAAACAACTTGAAATACCTTTAATTTGAATTTATATATGTTTAAATATCTCCTGACTTTAATTGTGCTGTTTACCATTTTTACTTCCAAAGCCCAAAATCCATTTCAAATTTCCATTTCAAACACAACACTGGCGGCAACCGACAGTGTATTACCATTTTGGTTTGCAGCCAACCAGCATGGTAAAATACTGGCTTCCAATTCATTTTCAAACATTACCGGTTTAACTATCGGACAATCTTACAACAATAAGCTAAAATCGAAACTGGGATATACCTGGGGAGGTAACCTTGTTATGGCATTTGGAAATTCTAATTATTGCCAGTTGAACCAGGCATTTGCAGGATTTGCTTTGAATGGTTGGGAGATAAAAGGAGGTATGTTTTATGATGAAAGCAGGTTTGCAGGTCTGTCAACTACAAACGGCAATCTTGCCCGCAGTCAGAATGCCCGGCCAGTTCCAATGGTGCGGTTTTCAACCCTCGGTTACAAACCGGTTCCTTTTCTGCAAAACTGGCTAAGTTTTAAAGGCGAATATGATGAAGGTTTTCTGAATGATGAGCGTTATGTTGATGGAGCACGCCGGCACCATAAATCACTATACTTTAAAATTCATTCGGCATCAACATGGGATTTTAAAATAGGATTTGAGCATTATGTAATGTGGGGCGGAACCTCTCAGGATGAAAATATTGGGGAACTACCCGAAGGTTGGAATGCCTATTGGCGCTATGTTTTTGCCATTCCAGGGGGTAAAGATTTTCCCGAAACCGACAAAAAAATATTTCAGGTAATCAGTTGGGAACTTACCAATTGGAACTAGTAAAAGAATTTTCAAAAATGAACCTGACTTTTTATTTAAGCCATCCGTGGGAAGATAATTCGGGATTGAACTGGCACAACTGGCCCGACAACCAGTTGGGACTGCATATTAAAATTAAAAACGAAAAAACCTTTGTAACCGATTTTGTTTATGAATTTACCAATTCCCGCCAACAAAGCATCAGAGATTCAATTTATTCATGGGACGAAAATTCGGGCAAATGGAAAATGAACGAATATGACAATTATTATAACCATGGAATTTATCAATCCGGATTTACATATCAGCAGCAGGTAATGAGTTCGCCGTTGTTTTTCCCTGTGAAAATGAGTGATGATATTTCTATAGGAATCCGTTCGAACCGGTTTTTTGCACACCACATTGGAGTAAAGGGCAATCTTTCAGATAATGTCAAATGGAAAGGAATGCTCACTTTCATACAACATCTGGGAACGTATTCAAAACCTTACATCACAAGTCAAAAGCAGGTATCTGGTCTGTTTGAAGTTCAATATGTTAATCCTGATTTTCCTGTTGAATTTGGAATAGCTGCAGGAGGAGATGCTGGAAACACCGTCCGGAATAATTTGGGGTTCAGGTTTTCAGTTGCAAAACGATGGTAAATAAAATTAAGAACCCTTAACAAAATTTGAACAACCTTAAAAAACTTTACATTGCAAATCAAAAAATATGTTAATAACTAAAATTGGTTTTATTAAATTATTTTCCGTAAATTGACTCACATTTTTCGACAAAAAGAGAAAATTTAAAATCATTTTTAAAACTACTGAAGGAATAAACTTTATTCAAATTGGACAGTTTAATATATTAAGGAAAAGTATATTTCACCTCATACTAGTTAATAATGATTAGAGTTTGTGAAATTTTGTTGAACTTTGAAAATTAATTGTGATTTTTTGATATTTCCTGTTAAATCAGGTTATTCACCCAAAATATAGATATGGAGCTTGTATTAACAATTGGAGCATTTATTGTGGGATTTATACTGGTAATGATATCTATCCCTCCAATAATCAGGGTGTCTCATGCAAAACGTTTGTTTGAGCCTTTCGAAGAAAGAAAAATACATAATAAAATAGTACCGCCTATGGGTGGTGTAGCCATTTTTATCGGATTTACATTAAGCAGCATTATTGCCACCGATGACATTAGTTTCGATGCTCTGAAATACATTATTGCATCGGTTATTGTCATGTTCTTCATCGGATTAAAAGATGATTTAATGGACATATCTGCCCGCAAGAAATTAATGGTTCAGATTTTTGCTGCCGTTATTCTTATAACACTGGGGAATGTTAGGTTTACCCATCTTCACGGAATTTTGGGAACGGAAGAAATCGGATATTTAACCAGTTTGATTTTATCAATTTTCGCCATGGTTGTAATAATCAATGCATTCAATTTAATCGATGGTATTGATGGATTGGCTTCGGCATTGGCAATGTTGGCAGCAACAACTTTTGGTGTTTGGTTTTATGTCGCCGGTAATACGCAATTTGCAATCCTGTCGTTTGCCTTGGTAGGCAGTCTTGCCGGTTTCTTTATTTACAATGTCTTTGGACATAAAAACAAACTTTTTATGGGCGATACAGGTTCGTTAATTATTGGATTGGTCATATCAGCGCTTGTAGTAAATTTCAACGAATTTAATATTGATAATTCAATTCTATATGCCGTTGAAGCTGCCCCTGCTGTTTCGTTTGCAATTATTATTGTTCCACTGGTAGATACATTGCGGGTAATGACCATTCGCGTTTCGAATAAAAAATCACCGTTTTCAGCAGATAACAATCACGTTCATCACCGCTTGATGGAATTGATTCCAAGTCATTTAAAAGTTACGTTGATTATTGTCGCAGCCAATACATTGATTATTGCTTTGGCATTGTTGCTTAACCAATTATCGCTTAATGTAAATATTCAGTTTATATTAGTATTAATTACAGGGGTGATATTCTCTTTTGTTCCATCGGTTATTTTGAAAATCAAAACTGAGGAGAGAATCAAAAATTCCAAACAAATTAAACACCCGACACGCAAGAAAGACAAAAAAACACTCGACAAATGACAGTAACAAATTAAGATTTAAGGCACAGTTGAGCTGTAAAAAAGAGGCAGAAGGTTGATTTACCCACTGCCTCTTTTAATGTCTTGCCTGTTTTTCAAGGAAAACGAATTGCTACCTCAGGTTTTCGACGAACCACACGCGTGAAATAAGTGGAACCGCCTTAACTTTTTCCGCACTGCAATTGGTAAATCCGTAAAGTGTTTACACTTTTGCGATTTAACAAGAAGAAATTATTCAGAGACATGACAAAATCGCTAAATCTTACGTTCAGTATATTTTCATTTTAAAATACTGCTTATTTTTGAGCCCTGAAAAAAATCAGACAAAAACAACGGTAATAAACGAGCCGGAGAAAATATTAAACTGATATAGCATGGCAATTTCAATTTTAATTATAGTTACAGGATTTGTTCTATTGATAAAAGGGGCCGGCTGGCTGGTTACCGGGGCTTCGGCGCTGGCAAAAAAATATAACGTTTCCGATTTGGTAATCGGGTTGACCATTGTTTCGTTTGGTACCTCGGCGCCCGAATTGGTGGTTAATTCAGTTGCTTCTTTTCAGCGCCATTCCGACATCGTGTTTGGGAACATTCTGGGCAGTAATATCGTCAATCTGTTTTTGGTTTTGGGAATAGTTGGATTGATTAACCCGATTCTCGTGCATACGAACACCGTTTGGAAAGAAATACCGGTTTCGGTCCTGGCCGTGGTTATATTGTATTTCCTTTCAAACGGATTTATGTTGCAGCAAAGCAATATACTTTCACGTTTCGATGGTTTGATTCTTTTAGCCTTTTTCGGTGCGTTTCTCTATTACATTTACCTGCAAATGAAGTCGGACAGAAACGATCCGGAAACTCTTTCGATAAAAACGCTGGCCGTCTGGAAAATATGGCTGCTTATTATTGCCGGGCTTGCCGCATTGATGCTGGGTGGCAAACTTGTGGTTGACAATGCAGTAAAAATCGCAACAGAACTGGGAATTAGTGAAAAGATTATCGGATTAACCATTATCGCTATCGGAACCTCGCTGCCCGAATTAATGACTTCGGTTGTAGCCGCGTTAAAGAAAAACAGCGATATCGCGCTCGGAAATATTATCGGTTCAAACATATTTAATATTTTCCTTATTCTTTCGGTGAGTTCATTAATCAATCCGGTTGATTTTAATACCTCATTTAATACCGAGCTTTATTTATTGGCTGGCGGAACATTGATTCTTTTTATCGCCATGTTTACCGGTGGAAATAAAAAACTCGACCGCTGGGAAGCGGCAATTTTATTGGCGACATATATTCTTTACACAGTTTATTTGATTTCTAAAGAAATTTGAAACCCGCTTATTGTACTTCCCACCCAAAATCAACATATTGCCAGGTAAAATCTTCGCCGGTAATTTCAACTTTCACAAAACCCTCTTCCATTCCATTGCGCGGCCCATTCCACCAGCCCGCAGAAACCGCGCCGCCTGTAATGTAACGAATTCCGTTGTACTGAATATCTTCAAGAAAATGTAAATGCCCCTGTAAAACCAGTTTCACATTGTATTGTTCCAGAATTTTAATGATTTCACGGGCATTCGTAATTACAGTACTTTTCCCCAAACCTGCGGTAGGGCCTTCCATAATTTGTGCGCCAACACTTAACATTGGAATATGTGTAATTATTACAACCGGTTTGCTTTGGCCTGTTTTTTCCAAATCGCGTTTTAGCCACTCCACCTGCGCCGAATCGATAACGCCATAATACTGTCGATCGGCGGTATATCCGATTCCATCAAGCACAATAAAATGCCAGTTATTTTGGTCGAATGAATAGTAAGGTTTCGTTTCCAGCCGGTTTTCGTACATCTTTTTGCCATACTCTTCGTGGCCTGGGTCAATCCCGCTTTCTTTGTACAATCCAAAAACCTCGTGGTTTCCCAAAGTATGGTAAACCGGCATTTCAAGCGTTCCCATAATCCCTTTGTATAAATTGTACAAACTGTCGCTTCTACCCCAGGTTTGCCCAAGTGCATCCATAATATTGTCGCCGCCAGTGATTACGAAACCGGGCGCCAGTTCATTTATCATATCAATTGCCTGCATAAGTCCGCTATCGGCTTTGAGTTCGGGCATTACATGGATATCGGTCATAAACACAAACGAAAATTTATTCTGGCCCTCTGGTTTTACATCATTTTGGGTTTTCCGGCAATTGATAAACAGAACTGAGCCCAACAGGATAAATGCTAACTTTTTCATTTTTTATGGTTTAATTTCGATGCGAAAATAAATCATTTTTACAACTTGATTTAATAAACATTGAAAAAAATATTTAATATTTTTTTTGTTATTTTATTTTTGTTTTTATCTTGAATTTAGAAATGAGTTTCTTTTATAATTTTGCTTCAAATTTAAAATTATGAAAATAGAAGTCGATAGGCTGGATTTGGATGAACTGAAAGAATTGGGGGTAGAATCGTGGCCCGTTTGGGAACATGACGAGGAGAAATTGGAATGGTTTTATGATAAAACTGAACGTTGCTATATTGTAGCCGGTGAAGCCACCATCGTATCCGAATTTGAAACTTTGACAATTAAACCAGGAGATTTTGTTACTTTTCCGGCAGGGCTCGAATGTATCTGGGACATCGATCTGGCAATCAGAAAACATTACATGTTAGAATAAATTCATTGTATATTGAATCAATTGGTTTTTTGAAATTCCATCTTTTTTTTAAAAGGTGGAATTTCTGTTTTTAATGTGGCAGATTACCTTATTAAATTTGACATTTTGCGGAAGAAACATTTCAGTTAACGGTTTATTACGGTAGATTTCTTAAATTTCAGCCGCAATAAACAACAACATGAAAAATACACTTCTTTCAATCCTGATTGTTTTATATGCCACTAAACTGTTTTCTCAGGTGTTGACCGACGAAGAAAAACGGATGCAGTGGTTTGAAGACGCCAAACTGGGCATTTTTATTCACTGGGGAATTTATGCGGTTAACGGAATCGACGAGAGCTGGTCGTTTTACAACGGTTACATTTCGCACGACGATTACATGGACCAGTTGAAAGGATTTAATGCCAAAAATTATAATCCTTCTGAATGGGCAAAACTCATGAAAGGGAGCGGCGCCAAATATGCGGTTTTAACAACAAAACACCATGACGGGGTTGCGCTGTGGGATACAAAATGCGGTGATTTGGATGTAGTTGAAAAATCGCCTGCCGGAAAGGATTTGGTTCAGCCGTTTGTAAAGGATCTTCGCAAAAACGATTTAAAAGTTGGATTGTATTATTCGCTGCTCGATTGGTCGCATCCTGATTATCCAAATAAAACAAAGGTTGAAAAACGGTATGAAAATGATTCGGTAAAATGGGACAGGTTTGTAGATTTCAATTTTTGTCAGTTAGGGGAATTGTCACAACAGTTTAATCCCGATTTGTACTGGTTCGACGGCGACTGGGAACAATCGGCCGAAAAATGGAAAGCCAAAGAGTTGAGCGAAATGCTCCGCAGCCAAAATAAAAATGTAATTCTGAACAGCCGCATACAGGGTTACGGCGATTATGCAACGCCCGAACAAGGCGTACCAATTACCCGCCCCGATAGCCGCTACTGGGAATTGTGCATGACAATGAACGATAGTTGGGGATTTCAGGACAACGATAAAAATACAAAACACCAAACCAGGTTATTAATATTCTGGCCGATTGCATCAGCAAAGGCGGGAACCTGTTGCTCGATATCGCTCCAAAAGCCGATGGCACAATTCCCGATGAACAGGTGAATATTTTAAAAGAACTTGGCCGGTGGACAGGCAAACATGCCGAAGCAATTTACGGAACGCGGGCGGGAATTCCGGCGGAACATTTTTACGGGCCAACCTCCCTCAATAAAGGTGGCGATATTTTGTATTTGTACCTGCCATATAATCCAAACGGCCAAATCATGTTGAAAGGGATAAAAAACAAAATCAACCGGATATATGTGGTTGGGAACGGCACAAAATTAAACTGGGACATTAAAATGAAACAATACTGGAGCGCTGTTCCCGGTATTATTTATATTGATGTTCCGGAAAAAGTGCTTGATGAACAGTTAACAGTTATTGCTGTTTTGCTCGACGGTAAAGTGGTTTTGTACCGCGAAAAGGGGCAGGTTTTGGGAAATAACTGACGTTTGTTCAATCCTGCTATCCTTTGTCTGCATCGGGACAGGTGGGGGTATATTTAGAAAAAAATTAGCGGTTACCCACTTTCTGTAATGATTATGTATAACCGCATTAAAACAATTTCTACCTGATTATTAATAACGACTTCTTATAAACAATTTGTTCTTAAATGATTTAAAAGTTAAATTAATTTATTAGCAAAAAACTAATACTGTTTTAAATAAATATGCCTTACTTTTTTTCTTCCTGACAGAGTATATCTTTTGCCTGCCTCCTGCCTAAAAACAGAAGCGCGACCAGGATAAAAAGTATAACCATAGGTAATACTGTAAACCAGGTATCGCCAGTCAATTCGAAAAGTAATGCATATAACATCGCGAGTCCGGCCAAAAGGCAACCTACTGTTATTGTTACGATAAAAGCATCTTGCTTTAAAGGATTACGATAAACCATAATGGCACCGACACCAAGGGCAATAAGTACACCTCCTACCCATCGGAGCCAGCCTGAAGCAACGGGATCGCCACCCTGTGCTTTGACCAAAACCTGCGGGGCCAAAAAGTAAAGTACACCGTAAATCAATACAATAACGATATAGATGATCAGTGCTACATTTAATAATTTTGTTTTTTCGCTTTTTACCATATTATACCTCCTTTTATTAGTAGAAATTGTTTCAACCAGATTGTTTACGTAGTTACCTTGATATGGTTCAACAGAATTACTATTTATTTCAGTTAAAGCAGAAATAATATTATCCGATATATGGTAACCGGGTTTTCCGAAAATGCCCGGGGGCCCCGGCGGGTTTGAATTGCCTTGTTTAGCAGCATATTTATTTTAATTTCTGAATAACAGTTTCTGAAAATATGATTTTTGATTAGCTGTTAATTTTACAATATACAAACCATCGGGTATTTCGCCCAGGTAAATCAAAGCGGGTTTAAGTTCCCATCACCTGAGCAACAAAAGTTTCTTAGTTTGTACATAATCGCCTACCCTTAACTGATAGTAATACATACCACTTGACAAACCTTCTGCATTCCATTGCTGTGTGTACTTTCTAGCGGGTAACTGTTCGGAGCGGAGAATTGCTTTTTCTCTCCCCAAAGCATCAAATACCCGCAGTGACACGAGTGATTGTAACGGCAGATTAAACGAAATCGTTGTCGTTTCGCTGAACGGATTTGGATAGTTCTGCTGCAACTCAAATGTGTAGGGGCTTGCGGTTATATCCCCAACTTTCACAACCCCAGATACAACCGTTTGCACAATTGCCGGTTTCACCGATTCCACATTTCCGACATTGTCTGTTGCAAGACCATAGAATTTGTACATGCCATTTGTTACCTTTATCTTAATCGAGTTGGCAAAGGTTGTTCCAACGTGGACAAATGGGCCACCATCTTTTGAGGCAAAGAGTGCCACAGATTCAATCCCTGATCCAGATGGCCCATCGCTGGATAGCCATCGCACCACCAGCGAATCACCGCTGTGCGTTGCAGGAAGTGATTGCATTGTTGTTGTTGGCGGAGTGAAATCGAGTGTGTTGACGACCGTATTGGTGATGATTGGTTTGTTAAGGTCAAACACTATCTCGGCGCGATTGCGAAATACAGTCCCTGATGCAAGATTGGCCTTCGGCGTCACCGAGAAGGTTACATAGCCTTCACCCTCAGGAGGAGTAATGTTTGGAGGAAGTTCAATCCCTGCAATTTCCCATCGAAGAATATTGCCTGTTTGGGTTTTCTTCCATTCATAGTTGGA
>CAMTWS010000010.1:0-11945 GCA_947085485.1 uncultured Prolixibacteraceae bacterium | reverse complement strand
GAACACAAGCGCGGCATAAAGCTTTTTTTGCCCGAATTGCACAATTACCCGCTGCCCCGGTTTAATATCGGGTTGCAGTATTTCGGGCACTTTGTAAGTATATGAATCGTGCAGCGAAAGCGGTAAGATAACCTGTGCAAAAAATTCCGGCATTGATACTGTTTAATTTTGTTATAAAAGTAGTTCAAAATAAACAAATGAATTGGGCTTTTTATGATGTTCTTTTGTGGATATTTATATTTCGGGTTATCCCGATTAATTTCTTCAAATCCAGAGGATTTGAATGTTTATAGAATTGAATAAAGGAATAAAAGTACGACACGGTCCCGGGTCGTATTTCCTCTGTGTGGCTTCGCTTCTATACACATTTGACCTCACTGAGGTCATTGAAACCTGATGATAATTCAATTAAAATTGGTGTTTACCCAAGCGGCTACTTCTTCCATCAGCCAGTTGGGTGTTGATGTAGCGCCGCAAATTCCGACCGATTCGACCCCCGAAAACCAATCGCGGTCGATCTCCCCGGTCCGGGAAATGATGTGCGAATTTGGGTTTTCTTCTTTACAAATGCTAAACAGATATTGGCCGTTCGAGCTTTTTTTGCCTGCTACAAATAAAATCAAATCGTAATTTTTCGAGAACATTTTCAGGTTGGGCACCCTGTTCGAAACCTGCCGGCAAATGGTGTCTTTAATCTCGATTGGCACCCCGGGTTGCATTTTCGATTTTAAAAGTCCGGCTAACTGATAAAAATCTTCAATCCGCTTGGTCGTTTGCGAGTAAAGCGATACCGGTTTGTTCGTATCTATTTTATCGATTTCAGCAATGCTTTCAATAATAATTGCATTGTGGTCGGTCTGTCCGTTCAACCCTTCAATTTCGGCATGACCTTTTTTGCCAAAAATAACAACCTGGCCTTGCACATCGACTGTTGAACCGTACGATTTTTTTACCTTTTCCTGCAATGTTAAAACCACCGGGCAGGTTGCATCAATCAATTCGATGTTGTTTTGTTTTGCGTAATCGTAGGTTTCAGGCGGCTCGCCGTGGGCACGGATCAGAACTTTGCAGTCTTTTAAAGTAAAATATTCTTCTTTCGATATCGATTTCAACCCCAGTTTTTCAAGGCGTTCCACTTCCATTCCGTTATGGACAATATCGCCTAAACAATACAGGCTTTCCGCATTATTTAGTTCATTTTCGGCTGCCCTGATCGCATTGATTACCCCAAAGCAAAATCCCGATTTTTTATCAATCTCAATTCTCATTTTCGCTCCGTAATTTCCTTTACTTTTTCCAACGTCCATTTCAACTGCTCATCGCGCGATAAATTACTATTGTCCAGAATCAAAGCATCTTCAGCTTTTTTTAGTGGACTTACCTTGCGGTTTGAGTCGATCTCATCGCGGCCTTCCACGTTTTGGAGAATTGAATTAAAATCAACTTCCTCTCCTTTTTCCTTCAATTCCAGAAACCTTCGTTGTGCCCTGATTTCAGGCGAGGCTGTCATAAATATTTTCAGTTCGGCATTGGGGAAAACAACCGTTCCAATGTCGCGGCCATCCATTACAATCCCTTTGTTTATGCCATTTTCGCGTTGCTGTTTCACCATTTCGTGGCGCACTTTGGCAATTGTGCTGATGGGGCTCACATTTTGCAATACTTCCAACCGGCGGATTTCCTCCTCCACATTTTCACCGTTCAAAAAAGTAGTGTTTTTACCTAAAATTTCGTCCCATTTGAAAGTGATTTTTATGTTTTTTAATTCTGAAATTAGCCTTTCTGTATCTGGCGACCCATTGTTAATCAATCCATTACGAAGGGCATACAATGTAACTGCACGGTACATTGCACCGCTGTCGATATATACATAACCAAGCAATTGGGCCAGCGATTTTGCCATTGTGCTTTTCCCGCACGATGAGTGCCCGTCAATAGCAATTATAATTCTTTTTGTGGCCATTATAAGTTGTTATTGATGTTTATTGCCAATGAAAACAGGTTTGAAGAACCAGCAATATGATACTGCGAAATGGCATAATCGAGACGGAAACGTTTAATCTTCAGGCCAAACCCTGCCGAAAAACCAACCATCGAAGCCCTGTCGTTGAATTTCAGTTCCTCCCGCCGCTGATAGTTATAACCGGCACGGATTATAAAATTTTCCGATGGCAGAAGTTCGACCCCTAAAACGAGGTGCCGCATTATTTGTTTGCCAAAACTTTCTTCTCTTTGAAAAAAATCCAGTTCTTCGTCGTTTTTTCCAGGTGCGGGCGTCCCCAAATCCCAATTGTTTAAATACTGCATATTAGCCGATAAAAGAATAGGGGCATGTTTTAAACGCCTGCTAATACCAACCTGTAAGTTAAATGGGATTTTTTCATAGTTGCCGTCGTCGTAATAAGTTGTGATTTGAGTTCCCACATTGCGTGCAACCAGCGAAACATTTGTGTATTTGCTTTTACTGGCTATGCTAATCCCAAAATCGGCAGCAATTCCAAAAGACTGATAACTTTCAAACGACGAAAGAACCGATTTGAGCGCAGCGCCATAATTGAGCCATTTATAACTGTTCGAATAAATAAAATGAAAGGCATACTCGGCAGCTTTAAATTCGTTTCCTGTAAGTTCGCCAAACTCGGTGGCCTCCAAAAATTTTCCGTAGTTGATGTAATGTATCCCAACTGCAAAATTTCCAATACTGTCGAACGATTTGGCAAATGAAGCATACCCGTAATTGATGTCGGCCATGTAATTTACATAGTTTACCAAAACCTTATTTTCCATCGATTTGTGCAACGAAGCCGGGTTGTAGTAGGGCAAATTAAGGTCGGTAGAATCCAAAATCGCAATTTGATTTCCTCCCAAAGCAGCAATACGCGCCGAATTGGTAAGCTCAAGAAACTGGTAAGTGCTCTCTCCACCAATCTGTGCTTTCCCTGTTATGATTATGAGACAAAATAAAAATACGAGATAGAATTTTTGCTTCATTCGAAATATCGAGTTTTCAGTAAAACGCCAAAGATATTTAATTATTATAACCGATAAAATTGTATTGCAATTTTAGTTCCGACGAATGCCTGTGTGAAGTAATCAAATCAATCAAACTAATTATATTTGCACATATAAAATTTGGTTATGCAAACATTAAGAATAGAACTTACCGGTAATAACTCTCTAAAAGCGCTGCAGGAGTTAGAGTATAAAAACCTCATACGGATTGTCAAGGGATCTGATTTGAATTCGTATGCTTTGCCCGGAGAACCAATAAATGAATCGGACTTTAAGAATTGGGTTGAGTATGTCGAAGAATCCCCAACCATAAGTTTAAAAGAAGCTAAACAAAGATGGGCAACGCAAAAGGAAAAACTCCAAAAACTTATTCGTTAAGAATAACAGAAAATGCTCTCAAAAACGTCGATGAAATTACTGGGTATATTGCCTTCGTAAAACATCAGCCTTTAAATGCCTTTCGTGCAGGTGACAAAATTTTTGAAACTATTGCCAAAATTGAAAAAAATCCGCTGTCATACAGGGAATGCGAAGAAATTCAAACCAAAACAAAAATATATCGGAAAGCGGTTTGCATGAGTTGGCTTATCATTTATAAAGTGATAGCTTTAAAGATTGTAATACTTGGTATTATTCACGGTAGTCGCCTATCTTCAAAAATTAGAATTTTAAGAAAAGTGAAATAATATCTAATACCGATTTCCCCTTTTCATCTCCTCAAATATTTCGAAAACCACAGGGCAGGTTTCGCAATTTTTTTGCGACAGTTCAAGAATCTGGTAAAACCGTTTGCGGTCGGTGTGCGGATATTCGCGGCAGGCCTTTGGTCGGTTCTCGTAAACGATGCAGTAATTGTCATGTAATAAAAAAGGGCACGGGTGATTCTTAAATACAAAATCGCCGTCCTCATCAGTCAGAATATATTTTTCGATAAAATCCGAAGTTTTCATTTTCAGGTGTTTGGCAAGACGCTCAATGTCTTTATCGATTAAACGCGGGCCAATTGTTTTGCAGCAGTTGGCACAATCGAGGCAGTTGAATGTTGAAAAGGCTACATCATGAAGTTCCTGCACAACATTATCGAGGTTTTTCGGCTGTTTCTTTTTGATTCTTTTAATGAATGTGGATGTTTCAGTCCGGGTTTTATCTGTGAGGATTTTCAATTCACCGGGTGTTTTGTAAGCCACTTTTTTCATTGGTTAGTAAAATAATTACTGGTTACTGGTTGCTGGAAAAATATGGCTGATGATCGATGCCGTTTTCATTAAACATGATGAATTTCAATGGGCCCCAGTTTGGGTTTTTGTTGTTTTCGCTTTATTTGCGCCAAAAACAACCCCGCAACCACAACAGTAATCCCGATTATTTTTTGCCCCCCCAACTCTTCCTTTAAAATGAAAAAAGAGAGGATTGCCACAAAAACCGGAATCAGATTGATAAACGAATTGGAGCGGTTCACCCCGATTTGACGGATACTTTGCGTAAAAAACACAAAAGCCAGTGTCGATGAAAAAACAGCAAGCAAAACTATTGCCCTGAATGCTTCAGGGTGAAAAGGCCTTGCCATAAAATCGTTAAAATCGACTATCAGCCAAACCGGCAGAAAAAATACAATTCCAATAATGTTCTGATAGGCAATAATTGATACAGTGTTGTACCGGGATACTAAATTTTTAAGCACAATTGAATAAGCAATTGCAGCAAAAACGGCAATAAATTCGAGTCCTACGCCAAGTGGCGATGCATCGAATTTAAACGAGCCGTTTAACACCACCAGTCCAACCCCAAAAAACGAAAATACAAGGCCGGCAATGTTCATCCATTTCAGTTTTTCCCTGAAAAAATACCATACAAAAATTGGTGAAATCAGCGGAATTGTGGAAACAATAACCGCCGCCACAGTCGATGAAACATATTTTAACCCATAACTTTCGCCTAAAAAATAAATGAAAGGTTCGAAAAAAGCCATGAGCACAAACAGCCGGAAATCTTTTTTTGAAGGTATTTGCAACCGTTTTAAAAGAACTGCAATAATACCAATCAACAACGCTGCAATAGCCAGCCTGAAAATTACAACTGTTACCGGATTGTAGCCCTGGAATGCAACTTTAAACCAGATAAACGAAAAGCTCCAGAAAAATGCAGCTCCCAACGCCGAACCAAATGCAACTATTTCCTTATTCTTCATTTAATTAATTTGAGTGGGCAAAAATAAATATTAAGCGTTAAGAAAGGGGTTGAAATCAAAAGAAATGTAACCGATTAGTTTTTTAAACAAAAAGGTTTCAATATTTTTGAGCAGGAAAATAAATTTGAATTAGTAAAAACCAAAATCTAAAAAAATGTCGATGAAAAGAATCAGTTTGAAAAACTTGTTGATTGTAAGTGTATCTGTTTTTATGTTGCTTGGTTTTGTTTCGTGTACCCCCGCCCCGAAACAAACTTCAACAGAAAAAAGCGCGTTGGCGGAAAAATTTATTGGCCTGCAATTATGGTCGGTAAAAGACAGTATGGCTGTTAATGTTGCCGGAACTATTGCCAGCGTTGGCGAAATGGGTTACAAATTTGTTGAAACCGCAGGTTATGGCGATGGTAAAATTTACGGAATGGACGCTGTTGAGTTCAAAAATTTGTGTGAAAGCAATGGTCTGAAATTTTTAGGCGCTCACACGGGGCAGGATGTCCCAACAAAGGAAAAATGGGATGAAACCATGGCCTGGTGGGATGTTTGTATTGCAGCTCACAAAGCTGCCGGGGTAAAATGGATTGTTCAACCCTGGATGGGTGGAACTGGTTACGAAAGTATGGAAGGACTGAAACGTTACTGCGAATATTTTAATGCAGTTGGCGAAAAATGCAATGCCGCCGGTATCCGATTTGGTTACCACAACCACGACAAAGAGTTTTCGACTGTTCTGGAAGGAAAACCGGTTTTCGACTGGATGCTTGAATTGACCGATCCTGCAAAAGTTATGTTCCAGCTCGATTTATACTGGATTCTGGTTGGTGGAAAAGTTGCAACCGATTATTTTGAAAAATATCCGGGACGCTTTGAATTGTGGCACATCAAAGACAAAGCCGAAGTTGGCGAAAGCGGAACAATGGATTTTGCCGCAATTTTTGCCGCAAAGGAAAAATCGGGCCTGAAATACGCAATTGTTGAAGTGGAAGAATACAATTTCCCACCTCTCGAAAGCTGCAAAAAAAGCCTTGAATACCTTACTGCAGCCGAATATGTGAATTTAGCAGAATAAAAAAAAATTAAGCCAAATAACAATGCCGGGGTTTTTAATCCCGGCATTGTTATTTCTGGTTCCTCCCTTTGGGGAGGCCAGGAGGGGCTTATTTTACTTTAAAATTTCCCAAACTTAAAAGTTACCCCGTAATTAAAGCCCCGCAAAGCATCCTTTTCGGTTTGGGCCAGTTGAATATCGGACGTATAACGGTAACTGACCGCTGCTGCCATTCTGAAAAATCGGGCCAGGTTAAACTCAAGTTCGACCGCTGGTTCCACACAAAAGAAGGCGTCATAATCATACTCATATCCTTTCTGTGGCCCTCCCCAGTCCTCCCAACCGTACATATCAACAAGGGCAACTCCACCACCTCCAATCAGTATCGGGAGGGAAACATGTACAGGCGATTTACCTGCAATAATAGGCTCAATAAGAAAACCCCCGTAACCCCCTGCCAGCGACAGATTGCGGCTGGTGCTGCCGGATTCCATACGATGAAAGTTGTAGTCAAGGTTATTTACAAATCCATAACCACCTAAACCAATAGCCAGCGCGTGGTCGAAAATAAAAGCGCCCCGCCCCCCGGTTACAAGTGCGTCGTATCCGCCAATATTAGAATAAGCAACCGTAAAACCGCCGTACACTCCATTCGATTTATTTTTCGAGAAAATGGCCCTGATTTCATCGTTTTGGTATGAATCCTGAGCTTTGGCAACTGAAAACGCCAGAATTAAAAATAGAAAAAGAGCTGTTTTTTTCATGATGAATATTTTAAATTATTATTAATGATTTAGGTGTTAAAAATTATATTTTGCAGTAAGTGCAAAATCGAATAATTGAAAGTCAAACATCTTCCGCCCAAATAAATCGAAATAAGGTTTTACCTCAATTCCCAGAGAAATGGGGACTTCACGAAACATATATTCAAGTCCGGCAAGCCCGTCGAGCCCGGCAATAAATGCTGTATGGGTTACATAATAACTGGTGTAATAATTATAATAATGCTGTCCCCAGCGTTCGTAACCCAAATGCACCCCGGCGCCATAAACAAAATTGAGCTGGTCGGTAAAACTAAAAAGTTCGTGTTTGTGAAACTCCTTCAGTGCATGTGCCAGAACTCCCCTGTTGCGTGAACCTAAAAGAAATCTGAACGAATTCGATTCATCGGTATAAATCCGGTATTCGACTCCTCCGGTGTAACCGGCACGGATTCCGACTGCTTGATTAAATTCCTGAGAAAAAGCAGGACTGCTTAAAATAACAAAAGCTAAAACCATTAATACGCGTTTCATAATTTTCATGAGCTTTTAAAAAGTTAATAATTCATAATATTAATTCCCCCACCCGAGGCGCTGATAAACAGTTTCGTATTTTTTGCAGCGCTTCCGAAATTCCCGGTGAGTTTTACTTTTTTCTCCTTTTCATCGAGTACCTCCTCTTTTATTATTTCCATTTTGCGGCAGAAGTTTGTTTGGCTTTTAGTGTTTATGATTTCAAAACCAAAATCCGATTTTTGGCTAAAATAGAGATTGATATCGGTTGATTTTGATTCAATGAAAACCGATTTAAAACCGGGGGCCACTTTTTCGATATCCAAATCGCCATATTCGGTTTTTACATTCAGGCTTTCGTTTATTTCTGTTATCCTGTAATTGGTAAAACTCCCCTTTGCAGCCAAAATATCTATCAACTGAATACGGAATTTGTCGCGTCGCGATTCAGCACTTAATTCATTAATTTCGGTAATTTCAAAATCTGACGATTTACTTACGATTTGGAGTTTGTCAGCTTTTTTAATATGTATTTCGCTGTAATTACAATCCAATCTGCCTGTTTTCATCTTGTTTATGGTAGCATCGGCAAAACTGAGTTTAAGACTTGTTTTCCCCGAAAAATCGTGCGATTTCAGGTTTCCGTTCGATAGTATAATTTCAATATCACCCAAATAATCATCGATATAAATATCGCCAAATTTGTTTTCAACCCTTAACTGGTTGGTTTTGGGCATCCAAACGGTAAAATCGATTTCTATTTTTCCATCCGACTGGATTAACAATTCCTTTAAATTCAATACTTCTTTTTCCAAACTGCCCCGGTTTTCGCCAACTTTTGTCAGGGCAATTATAAAATGCTGACTGGTAATGAAATCAAAGTCAATTTCGCTTATCAGTTTCTCGAGCCGGGATAACTTTTTATCTTCAACTTTAATTTTGATATCGAATAATATGGAATCTTTCTCCCAGGTGTTTATTTTAATTTTACCGTATTTGTTGGTAATTTCGATGCGGGTTTCGGGAGTTAACTTAAAGCGTTTGTTAATCTGCTTTGATTCGGTAAACTGCGCAGCTACCAACATTGGAATCATCAAAATGAAACCCGCAGTAAAAGCTATTGTTTTAAATCGGTTCATTGTATTCGCGTTTTTAACAATTAATTTGATCGAGCACCTGATCGACCATTTTTAACCGGTAGCGGTTATTTTCAATCATTGCTTCAATCACAATCTTTTTCGAAATATTCTCGTTCAGGTCAATTTTTAACGTATCGTACATTTCCTGTAGTTCGATAAGATCGGTTTCAACTTCTTCCTTTATTTCGGGGAAAGTATTGTAACATTTTCTGATTTCCTCCATTTTCTCGTTTACCTGGCTGGCATAAAATGCTTCGGCTTCAATCAGTTCGCGCAATTCCGGATCTTCGGCCTGTACTTCAAGATCGCCGGGTGCAAAAAGATTGGTTTTTACCACGAGAACAGTAAAAACAACTGCAATAGCTACTACCGCTGCCACGCGCAATATGTAGCTTGACATTGAAACCGTTTTGGGTTTGCGTTTCGCTTTCGAAATTTGCTCCCAAACTTTATCCGAAGGTTCAAACTGGTCGAACGCTTCGCGGTTCTCATTTATAAATTCTTTCAATCGATTAGTTTTCATAACGCCCTGTTTTTTGTTCTTTTAAAATTTCAATAATGCGTCGTTTTGCCCTCATAAACTGGCTTTTCGAGGTTGATTCGGTGATATTCATTATCTGTGAAATTTCACCATGATCATACCCCTCAAATAAATAGAGCGAAAAAATAATTCGCCCACCTTCGGGCAATTTTTCCATTGCCTTTGTTATTCCTGCAACTGTCAGCATAACTTCTTCTTCGTCGTTATCGTTTTGTTCAGGATGGTCGAAACTGTACATTTCATCCATAAAAGTAAGTTCAACTTTCCTCTTGTTTTTTGCATTAATACAGGTATTAATCACAATTCGTTTAAGCCACGCGCCAAAACCCGATTCGAAACGATACGAATCCAATTTCATAAAAGCCTGTGTAAAAGCCTCCTGGAGCATATCTTCCGCTTCCTCCCTGTTGTTCATCACACGGTAGCACACATTAAACATGGCCTTTGAGAACAACTGGTACAGTTTGTACTTTTGCCTCTCGTCTCCGTTTTTACAGGCTTCGATTATGGTTTTATGTATGTCCCCGTAATGTCCCAATTTGTTTACTTTCAGCTTTAATGACAATAAAAAAACAGAAGGGTTGCAATTATACAATTTTTGAAAATTATGAATCTAATTTTTTGGGTTTTTTCATTTCAAAAAAATAAAATATTATATTTGCCCCCGCTAAATTATATGGTGGTTGTAGTTCAGTTGGTTAGAACGTTGGATTGTGGTTCCAAAGGTCGTGGGTTCAAATCCCATCATCCACCCAAACAAAGTGCAATTAATTGTTATTCAATTAATTGCGCTTTTATTTTTAGGAATTGACTCAGCATCTGACACAGTAAACGCTGTGGCAATAGTTACAAGCACAATACCGTTGCTGTTTAATATTGAACTTAACACTCGTGGTGATGGTATTGTCGAAACAAATTGAGTGCAATTTATTGAACCTGCTATCGTTTGAAATAAATTCCTTCAACAGATTTATATTTAAAATATATTTAAACAATATTGACATCGACAACGATTTTGCATATATTTGTCGCAATACTTAAAATATATTTAAATTTAGTTTCATGACAAAAAAAGAAATAGGCAAAAAAATAAAGGAAAGAAGAAAGATAATGTCCATGCCACAGAGTCAGTTGGCAAACTATACAGGTTTGTCAGTTGTCACGCTATCTCAGATAGAAAGTGGAAAAGCAAACCCATCGCTTGATACTCTAAACGAGATTTTTCACTTCTTGAGTCTTGAATTTATAATTGTTGTAAAAAATACAATAAATGAAGTTAAAGGTAATATATAAAGGGAAATACTTCGCTGGAATGCTCCGGAGAGACGAAAATGGATATCATTTTGAGTATGATGATGAATTCATATCAAATGAATATACTTTTCCAATATCAGTGAATATGCCTAAAACTCAAAAAAGATTTAATTCAAACAGCTTATTTGCAAATTTTCAATCAATGCTGAGTGAAGGATACAATCGGGAATTACAATGCAGGGCATTAGGAATAGATACTAATGATGATTGGAGTCTGCTAATGTTTACGTGCGAAAAAAACACAATAGGTGCAATTACAATTGTTAAAATTGAAGAATAATGGCTAACTGTAACGGATGTTTAAAGGAGAATATTGATGGGTTTTGTTCAGCCTGTGAAACTAAATTATTTGACAGATCTAAAGTTCCAAGTCAACTGGAATTTAATTGGAATGATATTCAGGATCGGATTATGGGACAACCTGCAGCATTTAGTATTTCGGGTGTACAACCAAAAGGGTTTATCGGGAGATATAAAAATAATCTTTTAGCTCCAAACAGGAATATTGAATCAATGTACATTATCAAGCCTTTTTTAGATTCAAGGAGAACTTTATATTTTGATTCACCGGCAAATGAACATTTGACTATGACTATGGCCAACCAATTGTTCAATATCTCAACAGCAAAATGTGGATTTGTGAAATTTGCAAACGGGAATCCAGCATATCTTACAAGAAGATTTGATAGGGATAAAGACGGAAACGCATTGCGTCAAGAAGATTTTGTCTCAGTATTAAATGCTGTTCCAGTCACAAATGACCATGGACTTTATAAATATAATTCGTTCACTTACGAAGATGTCGGAAAAAGGCTTAATCCTACAGATCAAATTAGTTTCATTAAAATTCTTGTTTTCAATTTCCTAACAGGCAATGGGGATGTTCACTTAAAAAATCTTTCTCTTTTAGAATCATCAGATGGTGATATGTTATTATCTCCATCCTATGATTTTATGAACACAAAACTTCATATCAACGACCCCCAAATAGCAATGAACTTGTTCAAAGAAATGGAAAGAACAAAAAATAATTTGCATACCGCCACTTACGAGTATAAAATTGGAGACTTCCTTGAATTAGGGAAAAGATTAGGAGTTAGAGACAGGATACTGTTATCAATAGATAAAGAATTTCGTGAAACTAAAGCTGATATGCTATTATTTGTTGATAAGTCATTTCTATCAAATGAAGGAAAACTTAAGTATAAAGAAGTGATTGAGTTGCACTATAACCAATTATTTATTCCTTGACAAGTTCCGTAATTATTGAAAAAGTTTTTACAATATAACGACCGAAAAAAGGGCCCGTCAGTTGACAGGCTCTTCTTTTCTTAACCCACTTTGCAGCTAATCCGAACGTATATGTTGCTGTTCAATAAATTGGCAGTCGTCGAGTTCAGATTTGTGTACTACGGATTTTCGTTTTACAAAT
>CAMTWS010000009.1:0-9591 GCA_947085485.1 uncultured Prolixibacteraceae bacterium | reverse complement strand
TAAGTTTTTTACTGACAATAAAATTGCCCGTTGCTCCGATATCCGATTAGTTCTGCATGATTCAGTGGTTCGATCCGGCCGATGGAAAAAATGGATACTTGCCGGAGAAGACTCCTCAAAATTTGAAAACTTATTGCCCGAAAGACAGGAATGGCTTATAAGCACTGGTTGCAGATACATCTGGCAAAATGCAGAAGTACTTGCCGCAAGGGCACAGTTATACGAAAATATTGAAAGCCAGGGAATTTGGGCAGAAGAAATTGTACTCTCGAATATTGAATGTGCTATGGATAAATATTTTGCAGCTTATAATCTTAAAAACCTGAATGACTGGCTTAAATGAAAACTGAAATTATGGAAACAAAAGATAAACCAGAGGTTATTGTAATAGGTGAGCTTAATGTTGACCTTATCTTAAACGGTATGGAACAATTTCCGGCAATAGGAAAAGAAATACTGGCTCAAAGTATGAACCTTACACTTGGCAGTTCCTCAGCAATTTTTGCAGGCAACCTTAGTACGCTTGGAACTTCAGTTGCATTTATCGGAAAAATCGGAAACGATGGATTTGCTTCAGTTGTGCTCGACAGTCTTAATGCCAAAGGCGTTAACACCTCTTGCATAATTCAATCAGCAACATTAAATACCGGTGCAACCATAGTGCTGAATTATGACCAGGACCGCGCAAATATTACTTATCCGGGTGCAATGGAAGACCTGAAACTTGAAGATATTGATTTCGGCTTTCTGTCAACTGCCCGGCATTTACACTTTTCTTCAATATTTCTGCAGCCAGGCATTCATGAAAATCTTCCCTTAATGTTTGCCAAAGCAAAATCGCTTGGACTCACTACATCGCTCGATCCGCAATGGGACCCGGCTGAGAAATGGAATGTGGACCTTTTGGAACTTCTGCCCGTATTGGATATTTTTCTGCCCAATATGGCTGAATTCCTTTTGCTGACAAGTTCGGCTTCACTTGAAGAAGGCATTGGCAAAATAGAAAAAATAGCCCCAACCCTTATTTTGGTTGTGAAAGACGGCGCCAACGGGGCTTATGGATGGAAAGCCGGAAAATTAATTCATCAACCGGCTTTTCTGAATACCCTGGTTGTTGATTGCATTGGAGCCGGCGACAGTTTCAATGCCGGGTTTATCCATGCATTTATTCAAGGAAATCCTGTTGAAAAATGCCTTGAAACAGGTGCGTTAACAGGTGCGGTTTCAACAACCCGGCACGGCGGAACCGGAGCATTCGAAAATTTTGAAGGAGTCAGAAAAATTGCTTCTGACAATTTTAAAATGACATTATAACAAGATTCTAATTATGAAATTAAAATGATAAACTCTGCTGCATGAGGATGTTTTTTTATATCAATCTGTTGATGTGCCTCGCTTTAGATGCCTTTAATCAAAATGCGGATAATCTGCTGCTGAAAGATTTCAGGCCGGTTTCAATTTATGCCATACCTGTTACCATGCCCCAAAAAGCAAAGTTTCCGGTTATTGATATGCACTCTCACGCCTACGCAAAAAGTGTGGAAGAGATTGGGGCATGGGTAAATGTGATGGATAGGATGGGTATAGCAAAAACTATAATTCTAACTGGTAGTACAGGGGCAAAATTCGATTCGCTGGTTGAGGTTTATGGAAAATACCCCGGTCGTTTCGAACTGTGGTGCGGATTTGATTATACCGGGTACGACAAGCCCGGTTTTGGCCCCGAAGCGGTTAAGGAACTTGAACGTTGCTATAAAAAAGGGGCCAAAGGCGTAGGCGAACTTGGGGATAAAGGAGCTGGCGAACTTTACTCCCAGCCGGTTAAGGGTTTTGGTATGCACATCGACGATCCCCGCATGAAACCACTGTTTGAAAAATGTGCCGATCTTAAAATGCCGGTTAACATCCACGTTGCAGAACCTTACTGGATGTACCTCCCGGCCGACAGTACAAACGATGGCCTGATGAATGCGGCAATATGGAAAGTTAATCTCAAACCTGGTATGCTGAACCATGCAGAACTCATCAACTCGCTGGAAAATGTAGTTAGGGAAAATCCAAAAACCCTGTTTATCGCCTGTCATTTTGCCAATTGCGAGCATGATTTGTCAATCGTGGGCCGGTTGCTCGATAAATACAGCAACCTCTATCTTGACATATCGGCAAGGTATGCCGAAACAGCAAATATTCCAAGGCAGATGTACAAATTCTACTCGCGGTATCAGAACAGGTTGCTCTATGGGACAGATATGGGCATGGGGGTTCAAATGTACCGGATCACATTCCGGATACTCGAAACATTCGACGAACATTTTTATGAAACCGAAACGTTCCATTATCATTGGGCAATGAATGGCTTCGGGCTTAGCAATACAATACTTAAGAAACTCTATATGAAAAACGCTTTAAAAATCGGGAAATATCAAAATGGAAAATAAATATTTTCGTCTCATACCCGGTGTTGCAGCAATATTGCTGGCAATGGCTTCGTGTTCAAACAATACGGAAACCATTAACAGTGGCAAATTAAAGATTGAAGTTGACAGCGAAATGCTGACCCGTGTCAGTACAGGCCTTTCTTCGATTCCTGTTAATGAAGAATTTCAGCATTCAGAATATCTGGTTACAGATAATGATACTGTCAGTGTTTTCAGATTGGAATCATCTGATGTACAAAAAATCAGCAACTTCGCCGGTGAAGGTACAACCTATACGTACAAAGGCATTTCAGAAAAAAACGACAGGAAAATTACCAAGATTGTTACAATCAATACATACAACGAATACCCTGAATGGGCCTTTTTAAATGTCCGGTATATAAATAACGGCGACAAAGATGTTCAGGTCAGGAAATGGGTAAACAATTCCTACAAATTCCGGAGCAATAATGATTTGCCTGATTTCTGGTCGTTGCAGGCAAGTTCAACCAGTGCACGCAAAAGTTGGATACTTCCTGTTGATACCGGATTTTACCAGAGGAATTTTATGGGTATGAACGACCCTGATTATGGTGGCGGAATTCCGGTGCTTGATATCTGGCGAAAAGATATTGGCATAGCCATTGGACATACGTCGTTAAAACCTGAATTGACAGCGTTTCCAGTTCAGATGGCAAGTAATGCCAATTATTCTGCAATTGGTGTTGAATACGAAGTAAACCAAACCCTTCGTCAGGGAGATACATTGAAAACCCTTGAAACATTTGTTTCAGTTCATAAAGGCGATTGTTTTTCAACGCTGAACAGGTACGCTGCCTATATGGCGAAAAAGGGAATAGTTATGCCCGACCCAGAGCCGCTTGCTTTCGAGCCCATGTGGTGTGCCTGGGGATATATGCGCAACTTTACTGTCGATGAAATCATAGGAACTTTGCCAAAAGTTAAAGAGCTTGGATTAACCTGGGTTACAATAGATGATGGGTTTCAACATGCCGAAGGCGACTGGCTCCCCAACCCCAAAACTTTCCCCGGTGGTGAAGCTCAGATGAAAAAACTGGTCGACACCATACACGCCATGGGATTCAAGGCACAATTGTGGTGGGCTCCGCTGGCGGTTGATCCCGGCACTAAATTATTGGCCCAAAATCCTGATCTCATCCTGAAAAATGCTGATGGCAGTCCGCAAGTCATAAGCTGGTGGGACAGCTATTATATGTCGCCGGCCTATCAGCCGGTACTTGATCATACCAGGTCAATGGTTGAACTTTTTATGCGCGACTGGGGTTTCGATGGCCTGAAGCTGGATGGACATCACTTAAATGCCTGCCCGCTCGACTATAACCCAACCCATAATCTTGCCAATCCGGAAGATGCGCCCAAGGGTATGCCCGATTTCTTTAAACTGATTTTTGAAACAGCAAAACAAATAAAGCCGGGGGCTCTTGTTCAGCTTTGCCCGTGCGGCGATGCCATGTCATTTTACAATATGCCATACACCAACCAGTTCGTTTCGGCCGATCCGGTCGGGAGTACCCAGGTTCGCTCAAAGGGCAAAGTATTTAAAGCATTGGCGCCCAATACAGCATACTTCGGCGATCACGTCGAACTAAGCGACAACCGCAATGATTTTGCCAGCACAATAGGTATTGGGGGCGTTCCGGGCACCAAGTTCACTTGGCCGGCCGATAATCCGTATTCAGAAGAAAAAAATCTGTTAAAACCGGAAAGAGAAAAGGAATGGAAAAAATGGATACAGATTTATAAAAAACACATGCTTTCGAAAGGCGAATATCTGGGCGGATTGTATGATATAGGGTATGATATTCCGGAAGCACATGTTGTACGCAAAGCAGATACGCTGTTTTACGCTTTTTACAACAACCATTGGGATGGAAATTTACGATTTGAAGGGTTAACAGAAAAAACATATAAAGTTGTCGATTATGTGAACAACAGCGAAAAGGGGATAATAAAAAAGGAAAATCCTGTACTCAATGCGAGTTTCAATTCATCCCTGCTGCTGATGGCATACCCTGAAAAATAAAAATTCTTAGGGAAATTATCGGCTACTGAAATGGTCAGTAACCAGGCAGTGAAATTTTCGAACAAAAAATTATATCTTAATATTCCTGCAAAACGAGCCCAGGTTATAAAAATCTCAAAATGATAAAATTCAGAAATTATTTTTTACTCTTGTTTGCCGTTACATCCTTAAACAAAGGATTTACCCAGGACTGGACCCATTATGTGCGCACATCGGGGCATGGATGTGAAATAAATCAGATTCATAACATAATGAACGATGCCCGTAAAACGCACCTGTTTGGAATTGAAGTGGATAATGACATCACAGGCAGATACAGCAGTTTCCTTTTCCCGGACGAAAAACTACGGGCCATTAAAGTCATGGCCGACAGCGCTCATGCGGCCAATAACTATGCGTTTGTATATACAGCAGGCCTGGAGTGTATCACCGACAGTGTTATGCCGCAATCCAGGACTTTCCTGCGCGATCATCCCGAATGGGCACAGCGAAACAGAAAAGGGGATCCGGCAGTATTCGGCCACGGCGATGCCTTCTGGATCAGTGAGAACGCCGAAGATGTCTGGATTTCACCGTACGCACCTGATTGGCGAAAAATTTATATGGAGCGTATAAGGCAAATTGCTACAACTGGTATCGATGGTGTTTTCGTTGATATTCCCTACTGGATGACACATTTTGAAGGCTGGGAAGATACATGGGCAAGTTTTGACGCCCACACAGTTGCAGAATTTAAAAAAAGAACCGGATTTGATGCTTTTACTGATTTTACCCCAGGACAGTGGGACGATCCTGAGTTTATTGCGTGGGTCGATTTCAGGATTAACACCCTGACTGAGTTTATGGCCGAAATCGATAAAAATGTAAAATCAGTCAATCCTGCTTGCAAAACCATTGCCGAAATATACCCGGGAATTGGCGAAGAGGTTGCCCGCGTTGGCTCTGATGTTTACGAAATATATCCGGTTGTTGATGTTATCACCCATGAGTATAATCTCGGAGGCAACAGTGCCAAACGTGAACCTTTGGAATGGATGGAATATATGATCGGGATGTACACCTTCAGGGCTTTTGCCGAAGGGAAACCATCGTGGATGTTGAGTTATAGCTGGAACGGAGAAGATAGTATCCGCCCTGCCGATGCTATTGAAAACCTGGCAATGAGCCAGGTAATGGCCGGAACCAACAGTTGGGATGCCCACAGCTTTGTCATGTCCGGTTCCAATGATTATAAGGCCAGGACACGCGTTTTTAAATGGATTGGCGAGAATGAGAAACTGATCTATGCTCCACGAAAATCAATGTCCCCGGTTGGAATATATTTTTCGCCCAAAACCAGAAATTATTTTGCCGATGAATGGATCGAATCATACTTGGGGATTTTCAACCTGCTTTTGCACGAACATATTGAATTCAAGATCATTACGCCGCGTACCCTAAGTACCGCAAAAAGCAGTGTGCTGATATTGCCGGAAGTAAAATGCATGAGCGACCAGGAATATGCTCAATTTGAACTGTGGTTGAAAAACGGAAAAACACTATTTTATACTGGCGAAACCGGTTTCTATTCTGATAAACGGGAGTTTTCCGTAAACCGGGACCGAATGCAGGATCTGTCAGGCGCCTATCCGAATGCCATCCGGATCGAAGGTGATCCCGGGAAAACATTCTATCATTTTTTGAAAGAAAATTTTAATACGGCAGCATATAAAGGCAATTACCCGGCTTATGAAAATAGTGAGGCAGATCAACTTCTTGACAAGGTTCGGGACACAAAAGGTTTTTCACCTGAAATTGTTATCGAAAATGCAGATGTTTGTGTTGCTCAGATTGCTTCAGTTAATTCAAAACCAACTGTTTTCCTGGCTAATTTCTCAGGGCTAAAGGGGAGTGTTAATGCAAACCCATTCCCGAAAAAAAATATTTGTATCACTTTTTCCAGTGCAAAGCGAAATGCTTATGTGCAGTTCATTCCATTTCTGGGCAACCCTCAGAATTTGCATGGAAAATGGAAAAAAGGAAAACTTAAAGTAACCCTGCCTGAAATTTCGAGAGGGGCAATCGTTCAACTCAACCAATAATCAGCACGGATCGAACATGAGGATTATGGATTCTAACAATTCAGCGCCGGGAAATCGTCTGGGGTCGCTTTCGTCTGATCATCAATTGAATTAGTTCAAGAAGATTAAACAGGCTATAAAATATATTGTATTTGGAGCATTGAAAGCCAAAGTGAATTTAAATGTTGAATTGATGAACAGTAAAATACAAATTGCACAATAAAACTATTGTTACCGGTATAGGTCTATACCAGGGAGAGTTGATAAAGAAAGCTTTACATTAAATTAGTAAATCAGGCAGCAGTTCGTGAAAACGCTAAAAAAATCCGGTGAGGCCAAAGCCCAACCGGATTTTTTAGTTTGCAACGCCCTGGGTTTATTTCGCCACCGTAAAATCCTTGGTATCCTTTTCGGTATAGGGCTGCCACGACATGGCTTGCTCTTCGCGCACCATTTTGTCGTGCATAAAACCACTGTTGCCAAAGTTCAGGGTTTTGGCGTTGTAACCAAACAGACGCAGGTAGGCAGTTGCAAAAGCTGAATTGTGCCCGGTTCCGCAATACACCACAATTTCCTTGTCAGCCGGAATGGTTTGCATTTCGGAAACAATACCAAGTGTACCTCCCGGTTTGTAACGAATAGCCCCGGGAACATGCCCTGAATCGTATTTATCCTTGCGCTCGTAGTTGATGATATAATATTTTTCAGGATGACTGAAAACTGTATCGGCGCTAATGGTTGCATTTTCATAATCGCTGAACAGTGCGCCAATGCGGGCATCGAAAATTTCAGCGCCGGTGGGTTTGCCGGTATTCAGCGTCGGAAAATCATCCGGGGCAGCCTTCGGATAGGTTACCGTATCGAGTTGATCTTCGTACTTCGACGAAATACCGGCCAGCCACTTGTTCTCTATCTTCGGGCTCCAGCCACTCATTCCAAGCCTTAGCGAATACACATTGCCATAACCCATGAGCCGCAGCAACGATGTGGCATAACCCGAACTTTGTCCCGAGTAACAGGCAAGTATAATTTTATCGTATTCAAAAGGTTTTATTTTATTTGCGAAATAACCTGATAATTCCGGCATTTCAACATTCACAGCGTTTTTAATGTGTCCTTTTGCAAAAACATCCGGCTTGCGCATGTCAATTACAAGCGTTTTTCCGGTCAGCGCTTCATTAGCAGCTTCGGCACTAATCATCGACGGAAACTGGCGGCTGTTCACATAATCGCCGTTTTCGGCCAGATAGCTGAGCAGCAGCTTCGCTTCGTTGTTGATTTCAATTGGTTGGGCAACTGCCTGTGCAGTTTCTGTTTGGGCTGGCTGTTTAACACCACCCGAACAGGCAGTAATAACCACCAGAACAACAGCAAAGAAAACCCGGTATAAATTTTTTAAACCACTCATTCCTGGCGATTTCAAAATTGCTTAACCTTTTGGTTCAACGGGTTTTCCGTCCTTGTCGAAATGCAGTGTTTCAATTCGGCGTCCGGTTTCGTCATATTTATATTCGGTAACAGCAATGCCGCTGTTCGCGTCGTTTATCACTTTCCTGTCTTTATCCATCGAAGTTTTTTTAACCGGAGAGCCATGTTCATCATAAATTGTCCGGGTAACAGGAACTCCTTTTCCCCCGAGGAATTCATCGTCCTGATCGTACATGGTTGTTTCGGTTACATAGCCATTTGCATCATAAACGTTTATGAATTTTGCCCATCCCCAGTAAAGGTTCGAAAGCCGTCCGGTGGTATTGTGAACCGAAAAACTTTTTAAATCTCCAAATTCGGTATTTTCAAAAAGAAAATACGAAACGCCGACTTCGCCGCAGTTTTCAGCGGTACAGTTGTACAAAGTATCGTTATCGTAATTGGCCATCCGGGTAACATAGCCATTTTGGTCGTACGAAAAACGAAGTTCGTAAAAAGGGCAGAAGGGGTTCATAATTACTTCTTTGCCGACAAGGTTATAGCGGAGTTCCCGAATCATCCCGTCAGGCAGTTTCGACCAGACATAATTGTGAATGTTGTTGCGGTTTTCAACGGGTTGGCCGGCTTCATCCAGAAAGCGCATTGCTACCCGCATTCCGGTTGAGTCGGTTGTGTATTCGAAAACACTGGCGCCACCGTTTTTTGCCGGTGAATTTTTTTCGTCGAAAAAACGCTTCATCTGCAAATTACCCTCGTAAGTATAGGTAATTTTTGCAGCGCCCATACTTGAATAACCCAGCAAACTGTCGTTGCGGTTGTATTCAATTGAAACAATTTGTCCATTTTCGTTCAGTGTAAATTTGTAGTTGTTAATGGTTTTGGCTTCTTCGGCAGTTAGCGGATGCGAACCTCTTTCGTAATCCCATGATGTTTCGCTGAAAAGCAGGCCGCGGTAATATTTTAAATTTTCCTGTTCCTCAGGTTGAGCAGGTTTTGGGCTGCACGAATAAAATCCGATTGCTGCCAGAGCGACAAATAAAAGACTGTACAATTTCATTTTGAATTTTTTATGATTATTAATTTTTCTTTTGCATTTAAACATCTCATTATTAATAATGTTTAAACGAAAAAAAAGATTTGCAAGGAAAGCTTTATTTTCAGGAAATTAATTCAGGAATTTACCATCCATTTTGAAAAAACATCGAGATAATTCCAAAAAGAGATAAGAACATTGCCGGGCAAGTCTGATTTTTGCAAAACCTGTTTATAACAGTTGAGCCAAACCTCGCGGCCTTCGGACGTTATTTTAAACGGCTGGTGCCGCTGGTTCAATTTTGGCTGGCCGCGGTGCTTGTTAAAATAGGCAGGCCCGCCGCAAATCTGTATAAAAAAATCGGCCGAATGTTCCTTTGCTTTTTCAAGCGCAATGGGGTTTTTCGGAAACAGTTCTTTAATTTCGCTTTCAATTAGAAGATCGTAAAAGTCGCTTATCATTTTACGCATTCCCTCCTCTTTCAGCAATAAAAACATTTCGTGCGAGGGAAGAGTAACCGGCGGACGAACGCCGGGAAAGTATTTTGTAGTTGTAAAATCCACTTTTAAAAATCGTTAATTCAAAGAT
>CAMTWS010000008.1:0-17605 GCA_947085485.1 uncultured Prolixibacteraceae bacterium | reverse complement strand
CTGCTCAACAATAGTAAAACCCGATTTCTTTCTCATAATCAGAAATTTTTAAGTGAATAATCTCGGATAATAGGAAGAATCGGGTACTTTTGAAAGAGCTATCCCGCAACTGCGGGATTTAGTTCAACACGGGGTGGGTTTCAGTCGGGCTGACGTTGGGGAAACCAAAATTTTCGTATATTCGTATCGGGGTTCGGCTGGAAAGCGAA
Organism: uncultured Prolixibacteraceae bacterium; assembly: GCA_947085485.1. Classification (GTDB taxonomy): domain Bacteria; phylum Bacteroidota; class Bacteroidia; order Bacteroidales; family Prolixibacteraceae; genus Draconibacterium. The sequence goes on along the minus strand of CAMTWS010000008.1, from coordinate 17,396 downwards.
ACCGTTTCAATCTCCGCCCGAATACCCACCCCTAAACGTTAGTGCCAATACTGAATTCTATGGAAAAACTTTGTATATATCTTTTCGATGAACGAATCTTGCCATCTCGACAACTTTGCCTTCGACAAAAATTCCAATTCTATAATCGCCTATTTTTATCCTGTATGCAGACTTATGACCTTTCAACTTCTTAAGATTAGGTATTTCAGATAAATTTTCGGCTGATTCAACATGTTCAATAACTTTTATTACTGATTCTTTGACATTCCCTACAATTAACTTATCAAGGTCTTTAACAAATTTGCTTAAGAACTCAACTTTCATTTTGACTTGAGTTTTTTCATTACAGTTTCACGACTTACCTTTTTGCTTCTATCAACATCTTTCAAAAGTACTGACATTCCATAATCTTCAATTTCTTCAGCATTCATGACTATAGTTGATACACCAAGTTTTTTCAGTAAATCGGAAATGAATTTAATCTCGGTCTGACTATTGGATTGTACTAATAATGCTTTCATTTCATATTATTTTAAACAAACTTAGTGAATATTTATGATTTTAGGATGAAATGATTTTCCCCGGTTCTTCCCCATTCTCCGGATCCTCATTTTTCAATTCTTCGTCTCTGCCTCCGCTTCTGCCTTCTTCATTGCCTTTGCCTCCGCCTTCGCCTTCTTCACCTTCTTCATCATCCTCATCTTCCTCCCAGTCGAATTTATCGCGGCGGATAATGTATTTTCGGTAGCGCCAGGCCAGAACAATGCCCGAAATGGCGCCCCATAAATGGCCTTCCCACGATACATCGGGATTGATGGGAAACATGCCCCAAACCATTCCGCCGTAAAGGAAAACCACGGTAACCGACAAAGTAAGCAGCCGTGTATCGTTTCTGATAATTCCGCTTACAAAATGAAATGCAGCCATGGCGTAAACCACACCACTGGCGCCAATATGCCAGGCTTCGCGGCCTGAAAGCCAAACGCAAATTCCCGACAGAAAGAACAACTGAATAAAGATTTGGTAAGAAATACGCCTGTAAAAATAGATAAGGGCAAACATCAGTATAAAAAACGGGATAGAATTCGATATCAGATGTTTAAAACCGGAATGGATAAACGGAGAAAACAGAATACCCGGTAATCCTTTCAGGTGCAAAGGGTAAACTCCCAGCCTGACCAAACTTATTCCTGTTGTTTGTTCAAATATTTCGATTAGCCAAAACACAAAAACAAAAGCTGCCGGAAAAATCAGGCTGTGGAAAAAAATCCGCTTTTCCATTTCAGGGTTCAGCTTTTTGGGATTGCTGGGATAGTATTTAAAGATGCCCATAATTTTAAAGCGCCAAAAATCAAATCACAAATTTCAAATAAAACTCAAATCACAATTGGTTAAAATTCGAAACATTCTTTGTTTGAAAATTGGATTTTTGGATTTTGGAATTTATTTGTTTTTTGCATTTTGAGATTTGGATTTTATTGTTCATTTCTGATTAATTCCTTTATTAACCCGGTAAATTCATAAATTTCATCTTCGGTTGTATCAAAAGAAGTCATCCAGCGCACTTCCGAAGTCACATCGTTCCAAATGTAAAAAAAGAAACGTTCCTGCAAAGGGTCTATAATTTTTCGGGGAACAATGGCAAAAACGCCGTTCGCATTTACAGGTTGAGTGATTGTTATTTCCGGAATTTTTGCCACTTCGGCTTCCAGAAGTTTAGCCATTTTATTGGCGTGGGTTGCAGTTTCTTTCCACAAATCGTTTTCGAAATAAGCGATAAACTGCGCTCCCACAAACCGCATTTTCGAATACAACTGCATGCTTTGTTTTCGAATGTATTTTGTAAGCGGTGTAAGTCCGGGATTGAAAAAAAGAACCGCTTCGCCCATCATCATCCCGTTTTTGGTGCCTCCGAACGAAAGAATATCCACACCGCAATCTTTTGTAAAGGCTTTGAAATCAAGGTTCAAAGCCACGGCAGCATTGGCAATCCGGGCGCCGTCTATATGTAAAAGCATGTTATTCCGGTGGGCCAGTTCAGCGAGCGCCTTAATTTCTTCGGGCTGGTAAACTGTTCCCATCTCGGTTACCTGCGAAATCGAAATTACGCGGGGTTGCGAGTGATGTTCAAAATCAAATCCTTTTAGGTGGCGCTGAATGGCTTCGGGGGTAAGTTTCCCGTTCACCGGTTCAACAGGCAACAATTTGCAACCGGTAAATTTTTCGGGCGCGCCACATTCGTCCTCCTGAATGTGCGCTGTTTCGGCGCAAATAACCGAGTTAAAACTGTGGGTTACCGTTGACAGCCCCAGCACGTTGGCGCCGGTTCCGTTAAAAACAAAAAACACTTCGGTTTCCTCCCCAAACTTTTCTTTAAAAATTGCGATGGCTTTTTGGGTGTGAACATCATTGCCGTAACCAACAACATGCCCGTGATTGGCCGCTTCCATGGCTTTTAAAATTTCAGGATGTACACCCGAATTATTATCGCTTGCAAAACCTTTCTTTATTTGCATCATTTAATTTAATTAGTTGAAATGGCAGATTCTTTGTAACTTTCAGCGTTAAAATTGATGTGTAAAGAAATAAAAAATCAAAGGCATAAAAAAATGAATCAACCAATTCCTTTATCCCAAAAATTGTACTTACTTGGAATTCATCCCGAAAAAGGCGGATTAATTTCAGCTTCATATTCGGTTATGAATTTTGTTTTGATTGGATCGTTGTTTTTAGAGCTGTTCCTAAATAAAAATATCAGTTTAGAACAGAAAAAAGTGGTATTTCTGAACGATAGGACATCGGACTCGCTTCACCGGTTTTTACTGGAGAAGATAAAGCAAAAACCGGGACCGGTTAAAATATCAAGCTGGATACAAAAATTACAATTTTCGCAAAAGAATATTCGCAGAGAAGTTCAGCAGGGGCTGGAAAACAAGAGAATAATTAAAATGGAACCACATCAGTTTTTATTTTTCCGGTGGAATAAATCAAAAATAATCAACCCGCAACTGGTTTATCATTTGGTTTCCGATGTCGAGAACCTGATTTTTAAAGGGACGGATAATGATGAGGAAATAGTGTTATTGTCGATGTTAAAACCGGCCGGATTATTAAAGCGAATTTTTCCTGAGAGGGAAAAACGAAACCGGGCAATTGAGCGGCTAAAGAAAATGATGCTTGAAAATCAGGTTTCAGTTGCCGTTACTGAAGCAATCGCCGCCGCCCAGGCTGTTGCCGCATCTGTTGCTGTTTCTGCGGCAGTAGCAGGGGCGCACAGATAAAATATTTCGAAATCCTGAACTGAACCGTTTGAGAAAAACATTGTTAAAACTCCAAACAAATCAGTCAAATAAAAAATGAAACAAAAAATTTCTGTTTTCTGGTTCCGCCGCGATTTGCGGTTGACTGACAATACCGGGCTTTTTTACGCTCTAAAATCTGGATTGCCGGCGCTGCCTGTTTTTATTTTCGATACCAGTATTCTTGAAAAACTCAATGCGAAAAACGATGCCCGCATTTCGTTTATTCATTCCGAAATTGAAAAAATAAATACTGAATTGGTAAAACTGGGAAGTTCGCTGAAAGTGCTTCATGTCAAACCTTTGGAAGCATTTCAGAAACTAATCAATGAGTTTGAAATTGCATCAGTTTATACCAACAACGATTACGAACCGTATGCAATTCAGCGCGACAAGGAGATTCAAATATTTCTGAAACAAAAAGGAATTGAATTTCACTCATTTAAAGACCATGTGATTTTTGAGCACAGCGAAGTGGTTAAAGATGACGGAACTCCTTACACTGTTTTTACACCTTACAGCAGAAAATGGAAGCAGATTTTGGGAAACAACGAAATTCCTGAATTTCCTTCCCAAAAATACCTGGATCGCTTAATAAAAACCGTACCGTTTCATTTTCCTGAATTGAATGAAATTGGTTTTGCGAAAAGCCAGGTTCAGATTCCTGACATGGATATTTCGGAGCGACTATTAACGGAATATGCCGAAAAACGCGATATACCGGCACTGGATGCAACTTCAAAATGGGAGTTTATTTGCGGTTTGGAACAATCAGCATCAGGGAAGTTACACGAATTGCCCGCAATTTTTCGGACGTGTTTTTGAACGAACTGATATGGCGCAATTTTTTCAGTAATATATTGTGGCATTTTCCGCACCTTGAAAGTAGGGCTTTTAAACCAAAATACGATTTTATTCAGTGGCGGAACAATGAAAAGGGGTTTGAGGCGTGGTGCAGCGGAGAAACCGGTTACCCGCTGGTTGATGCCGGAATGCGCGAGCTGAACGAAACCGGGTTTATGCACAACCGTGTTCGAATGGTAACTGCCAGTTTTTTAACCAAACATTTGTTAATCGACTGGCGCTGGGGCGAAGCTTATTTTGCTGAAAAACTGCTCGATTTCGAACTGGCCTCGAACAACGGAAACTGGCAGTGGGCGGCAGGTTGCGGTTGCGACGCGGCTCCTTATTTTCGGGTTTTTAGTCCTGAAGCGCAACAAAAAAAATTTGATGCTCTGACAAAATACATTTTGAAATGGTTGCCTGAATACGGAACTGTAAAATATCCGCAACCAATTGTCGATCATACGTTTGCGAGAGAGGGGGTGCTACTGGCGTACAAAACAGCATTAATGTAAAAAAAAAATGGAATAACAAAACAGGAAATGTTAAAACTTTGTCATTCCTTATTTCTTGTTCGGTGTTTTATATTTCTTTAATTCTTTCCAGGTGAACCAGCTATAGTATTTCTCTACTCCATCAGCCACTCCATAATCCGGTTATTTTTTGGACTTGAAATAGGCGAGTGGGAATCAACAACTTTTCCGTTTTCGTCAACCAAAAATTTTTGAAAATTCCAGGTTACTTTAGCTTCCAAAGTTCCATTTTCATCCCTGCTGGTGAGCCATTTGTAAATAGGATGGATATTGTTGCCTTTTATTGAAATTTTTTCCATCAACTGAAAAGTAACTGCGTATTTTCTTGTGCAGGTGTCATAAATTTCCTTATTTCTGCCTGGTTCCTGTTTGCCGAAATCGTTGCACGGAAAAGCGATAATTTCAAAATCATCGCCGCCATATTCTTCGTACAACTCCTGTAATTTTTTAATCTGTGGCGCCAGGCTGCATTCTGTGGCGGTATTCACAATCAGCACTTTCTTCCCTTTTAAGGTTGAAAAATCAAGCTCTTTACCATCGATTGTTTTTGCCTTAAAATCGTGCAGTGTTTTTTTCTGCCCCATAATCTGAAAGGAAAACAACAACATTATAATCAGCAGATTTATTTTCATTACCGATATTTTAAAATGATTTTCAAATTTCAAAGTACCCTAAACCCTAATACAAAGGATAAAATTAGACAATTGTTGTTAATAAAAAAATAGACGTTAAAAAGCAGATTTAATTATCTTTGGGCACTTATTGCGAAAAGCGAAAATATGGAAAACTTTGTTGTTTCGGCACGAAAATACAGGCCCGATACTTTTCAGACAGTTGTTGCACAGGCATCGATAACGAATACGTTAAAAAATGCAATTAAAAGCAATCAACTGGCTCATGCTTACCTGTTTTGCGGGCCTCGTGGGGTTGGTAAAACCACTTGCGCCCGCATATTTGCCAAAACAATCAACTGCAGCAGTTTATCGCCCGAAGTTGAGGCATGCAACGGGTGCGACTCATGTAAAGCATTTACTACCAGCCGTTCGTTTAACATTCACGAGTTGGATGCAGCATCGAATAATTCGGTTGACGATATCAGGAATCTGACTGACCAGGTTCGTATTCCTCCGCAAATGGGAAAATACAGCGTCTATATTATCGACGAGGTTCACATGCTTTCGGCACAGGCGTTTAACGCGTTTTTAAAAACGTTGGAGGAACCGCCGAAACATGCCATTTTTATTCTGGCTACCACCGAGAAACACAAAATTATCCCTACCATTTTATCGCGTTGCCAGATTTTCGATTTTACCCGGATTGGCGTTTCCGATATCTCACACTATCTTGAATTTGTGGCAAAAAGCGAGGGAATTGAAGCTGAAGTTGAAGGGTTGAATGTGATAGCCCAAAAAGCCGATGGCGCGATGCGCGATGCACTTTCCATTTTTGACCAGATTGTTAGTTTTTCAGGCAAAAAAATTACCTATCAGGATGTTATCACCAACCTGAATGTGTTGGATTATGACTATTATTTTAAAATCGTCGATCAGTTTCTGAAAAACGATGTAGCAGAAGTGTTACTGACATTTAACGACATATTGAATCATGGTTTCGAAGGGCACCATTTTATTACAGGTTTAAGCAGTCACCTGCGCGATTTGTTGGTCTGCCGAAATCCTGAAACGGTGCAATTGCTCGAAGTTGGCGGCGAAACAAAGGAGCGTTACAAAGCACAGGCTCAGTCAATGGATGCCGGCTTCCTGCTGGATGCCCTTCAAATCAGCAACGAGTGCGATATGCAGTACAAACTGAGCATGAATAAACGATTGCTGATTGAGCTTGCACTGATTAGGATAGCACAGCTTACCTTAAAAAAAAAATAGCTGGCCCCTCACAACCTGAAGATTTTCTCGAACCCATTTTCTCGGGACAAGCTATTGCCGAGGAAAAAAAAGCAGCTCAAAACCGGCCCGTTATACAGCCTCCTGTTAAACCTTCGGTATCTCCGGCGCCTTTGGAAGGCGCCGAAATTAAAAGAATTGCACGTCGTACCGTAAATAATATAAGTACCCCTTCGATTAAGGATGCATTGGAAGGGAAATTTGAAGAAAATCAGCTTTCGGCAAAAGAGCAACACAAGATTTACTCAAAAGAAGATGAAAAGGAAAATTTTACACTCGAAGAACTTAAAGTGAAATGGGAAGCATTTTTAACCCGGTTGGATGATCGCCCAAACCTTCAGGCAACACTCTCGAATTTGCCTGAATTAAAGGAAAATTTCGAACTGGTTTTGGAAATTGAAAACACTATTCAGGAGGATTTGATCGGCAATATTAAACCAGAACTGGTTTCATGGCTGCGAATTGAACTTAAAAACTCGCATATTCAGTTAACAACTGTAATACCCGAAAAAATTAAAGGCAGAATAATTTACTCAGATTCAGAGAAATACGATGAATTATTAAAGAAAAGTCCCAGCCTTGCTTTGCTCCGGCAAAAGTTTAATCTCGATTTTGGGCATTGAAAAGTTTAGGGTTTAGAGTTTAGGGTTTGATTTTAATGTTTCAAGTTTAAGGTTTAGGGTCAAAGTTTGAGTTTCGAGTTGGGATGGATTGAATATGTTTTATATGACATTCCCGTATTTTTTCATTCCCGCATTCCCACATTCTTTCATTCACGCATTCTATCATTCATGCATTGATTAGGGTGCCAGCCTCGAAATCACCCAGTTGCCGTTTTCATTTTCGTATAAAATACGGTCGTTCAAACGGTTTTCCCTTCCCTGCCAGAATTCAAATTTTACGGGAGTAACCAAAAAACCTCCCCAGTTTTCGGGTCGTTTAATAATTTCACCGGCAGTTTCATTTTTTACAGTTTCAAACCGGTTTTGCAGGAATTCGCGTGAAGCGATTTTGCTGCTTTGGTTGGAAACAACTGCTGCAATCTGACTTAAAACCGGGCGCGAATAAAAATAACGGTCAGAAATTTCATCGGATGTTTTTTCAGCAAAACCCGAAATCCTGATTTGCCGTTCAAGTTCGGGCCAGAAAAAATGTAGTCCAACCGCAGGGTTTTTTGCAATTGATTTTCCTTTATTGCTGGTGTAATTTGTAAAAAAAGTCAATCCGTTTTCACCAAAATCCTTCAGTAAAACAATTCTCGAACCGGGGAACCCATCTGTTCCAAAGGTTGCAACCGACATGGCTGTTGGCTCGTTCACCTTTGCAGTTAATGCATCGTTTAGCCAGTGTTCAAATTGTTTCAGCGGATTTTTTTCAATGCTGTTTTCCGAGAGTTCGGCAAATTTATATTCGGTACTGATTGTATCTATCTTCATAAAGATTGTTTTTCCTGATCAACTTGCTAAAGATGATAAAGTTTAATTGTTTATCTGAAAATGAACCTTTTTTTTGTTTCGATGTTTTAAATTAGGATATTAAAGTATTTTATTAATTTAAATTTTAAGCTATGAAGAAAATATTATTTGTTTTAATGGTGGCTGCTTCGGTTTCAGTTTTTGCCGGCAACAGCAGCGGTAAACTTGGAATTGGGGACAAACCGGTATTAACCAATGTAAAAATGGACGATGTTTCGGGCGCTAAAATTTCGTTGGCCGATGTAAAAAAGGAAAATGGGCTTTTGGTGATGTTTTCGTGCAATACCTGTCCGTTTGTTTTGCAATGGGAAAATCGTTTCAACGAAGTGAAAGCGTGGGCCGATAAAAATAAGGTGGGAATGGTGGTATTGAATTCAAACCATCAGAAACGCGACGGCGAAGATTCGTTTGAAGCCATGAAAAAACATGCAAAAGACAAAGGCTACAACTTTTATTATGCACTCGATGACGAAAGTGCAATTGCAAATGCCTTTGGCGGCCAAACCACCCCACATGTGTTTTTGTTTAACAGCAAAATGGAGTTGGCGTACAAAGGGGCAATTGACGACAGTTACAAAAGCGCCAAAGATGTGAAACAGGCCTATTTGAAAGATGCAATTGCAAGCGTGTCAAGTGGTAAGCAAGTTGCAGTGGCCGAAACCAAGCCTGTTGGATGCAGTATTAAAAGAAAGACAGAATAATTTTTTAGCTTTGATTTTGGGTTAAGCTCTTGCCATTTGCAGGGGCTTTTTTTATTTTTCAAAAAAACTGAAATTTACTTTCCCGTATTTCCGGTTTCCTTTAAAAAACTGATGTTTCGAAAAATCATATTCTTTTGGATGCTCCAAAATAAAGAGCCCATCTTTTTTTAATATGTCAGTTTTTAAAACTGCATCCGGCACCTCAGTAAAATTTTTCAATTCGAAAGGGGGGTCGGCAAAAATGAAATCGAAATTGCCTTTGTAATTTCTCAGAAACGAAAATACATCGGCCCTAAATATTTTTGCATTTTCTATTTTCAGGGTTTCCAGTATGTTCATGATAAAACGGTGGTGCACAAAATCTTTTTCCACCATTGTTGCTTCCTTGCACCCGCGACTTATAAATTCGTAACCGATGCTTCCTGATCCCGAAAATATATCGAGTACGGTTTTGTTCGAAAATTCATAACGGTTTTCGAGAATGTTAAACAATCCCTCCTTGGCAATGTCGGTGGTTGGCCGTGCTTTGAAGTTTTTGCCCGGATTGAAAATCCTGCCTTTGTATATTCCTCCTACTATTCTCACAAGGTAATTAAATTAGTGTGAGGTAAAGCAGTAGCTGATTTGCTGTAATTTCAGGATTTAAAGTCATCTCATCGGTTTTTAGCAGACTGATATTTTCAAAATAGGGCTGTAACAGCCCTATTATTTCGGCACTGTCAAAAATTCCATTGGCAATAAACAGTTCGGTTTCACTACGTGCTGTTTCCAATTGCTGAAAAGTGTTTAAAACGTTGTAAACTAAATCGTTTTGGTGTGCAGTTTGAAAACTGTTGGCTAACAGCAATTTGTTGTTTCGGGTTACAGTAAGGAAAAAGTACTTCCTGGTTGATATAATAACGGCGCTGTTTATTTTCTTCGACTTAACAGGTGCATGTAAAAGTTTTGCAAAAGGATGAATAATTTCGGGGTTTTCATTAAAGAAAAAATGGAGAACTTCAATAATTTCAGAAAGAACCGGGAAAATCAGGCGGGCGTTTAAAGATTCGATTTTGTTTTCGATGATTTTGTTGCCGGCATTCTCCTGAAATATAACAGAAGTCAATTCCTGATGCCCTTTATCTTCGAAATATTCTTCAGGGACCATTGTAAAACTTTCGGTAAAAATAAATAGCCGAACAATTTTGAATGGGTTTTTCAATAGATTTTCCGATTCGAGCCACTCTTTTAACCGGCGGGCAAGCAAATTTTCGCTGCTGATTTTTAAGATCGTATTTTTACGGGCAACGATTTTTTTTTCGGATGGGTGGATAATCAAAAAAGAAAATCCATCCAGGCTAACCTGAATGGATAATATGTATTGTTTCGTTTTTTCGATGTCGAACGATTCGTCTGTAGTAAAATCAAACATTCGATTTATTCCCAGTTTCCGGCGTTATTTGTTGTTTCGGTAAGAGAACCAACCAAAAGGCCGGGATATTTTTCGTTAGCTCTGCGTTGGGAGTTTAAATTAATAATTAATTGTTCATCCAAACCTCTCAAAATTACATTGTTGTGCGCTTTGGCCTCGAATACAGGAACTCCAATGCCTGAACCGGTTATAATTATTGTTGCTCCAAGATGAAATTCAGAAGGTTCGCCCGGAACAGGAATAAATTTCAGGTTTTTTGCATCGTAACCTTTTCCAAATATTGCTTCCAGTGCGCTTACACGAACGGTGTCGCGAACAATAAGCCCCATTTCAAGGGCTTTCTTTTCGGTAATACCTGCTTCAACCATACTGTCATTTAACTCGCCAACTTTACGAACATTAATTACAGATTCGTTCAACACAAAATTAATAAGTGTATCCCAGCTTCCCGTAAATTTTCCGTAAACTTCTTTATAACCCAACTGGGCTTTTCTTATATCTTTGAGTTTTTCAACTGTTACTTCATAACGGGCTTTTTTCGCTTTTTCAAAATCGATAGGTTTTTTAATGCTACTGTAAATCAAAAAAGAAAGCACAACAGCAACGATGAAAAGAGAAATTTGTAATACGGTTTTCATTTTTATTATTTTAAATAGTTTATTTTTCGATTGCATGCAAAATTAAAAAAAAATATAAATTACTTTCCTTTACACTTAGTTATTTTAATGGATGATTAAAAATCATTTAAAAACCATATTAACGCAAAATCTGCCTTTTTCACCAACGGTTAGCCAGATGCAACTAATTGACGCTTTGGCAGGTTATATTTTTTCTGACGAACCTGATCGGATAATGTTAATTAAGGGCTATGCCGGGACAGGAAAAACGACCATGCTTTTTTCGTTGACACAGGCGTTGAACGAGCTAAAAATCAGGTCGGTTTTACTTGCGCCAACCGGCAGGGCCGCAAAGGTTTTGGCGGGTTATACAATGATGCCGGCGTTCACCGTTCATAAAAAAATATACAGGCAAAAAACTACGACCGATGGTTTGGGACATTTCGCTTTAGACAAAAATTTGTATAAAAACACTTATTTTATTGTCGATGAAGCTTCCATGGTTTCAAATGAAATGAGTGAAAACTCGGTTTTTGGAAGCGGAAAGTTGCTTGATGATTTATTGGAGTATGTGTACTCGGGTGAAAATTGCCGCCTGGTTTTGGTGGGAGATACTGCACAATTGCCCCCGGTGGGGTTAAATATCAGTCCGGCGCTCGAAACCGCTTCGCTCGAAAATTATGGTTTTAGTGTAAAAATGGTCGAATTAACCGATGTGATGAGGCAGGCTGAAGGGTCAGGGATATTGAGCAATGCGACCCAAATCAGGAAAAGAATCGGAAATGAAATGAATGAATCGGGATTTTTCGCTGTTACACTTGGTGGTTTTGATGATATTGAACGTATTTCGGGCGCCGAACTTATCGAAAGTATTACATCGTCATATCAAAAATACGGCATTTTTGAAACGGCCATTGTCACCCGCTCAAACAAACGCGCCAATTTGTATAACAAAGGGATTCGCGGTTCAATATTATACCGCGAAAATGAAATTGAAAAGGGCGATTTACTGATGGTGGTGAAAAACAACTATTACTGGGCCGATGAGGATATGCAACCCGATTTTATTGCAAACGGCGATATTGCGGAGGTAGTAAAAATTTATAAATACGAGGAGTTGTATGGTTTTCGGTTCGCCAATGTTTGCCTGCGTTTTATCGATTATGAAGATATTGAATTCGACTGTAAAATTTTTCTGGAAACGCTGAGCATTGAATCGGCATCGTTTACTTATGAACAAAACAGGCAACTTTTTGAGGCGGTTTCTGAAGATTATGCCGACATACGGAACAAACGCGAACGCTGGAAAAAAGTAAAGGAGAACCCGTATTTTAATGCGCTTCAGGTGAAATTTGCTTATGCAATTACCTGCCACAAAGCGCAGGGCGGCCAGTGGAAATCGGTTTATGTCGATCATGGTTTTGTTAATGAAGATATGCTCGATACCGAATTTTACCGATGGCTTTATACTGCCTTTACCCGCCCCACAGAAAAGCTTTTCCTTGTGAATTTTAACAAGGGATTTTTTGATGATTGAATTCCTGGTTAAATTAAAATGAATTACTATTGTTACTTTTAAATCTGTAAAATATTGAAATGAGTATTGTTCAATCCATCATTCTTGCCATTATAGAAGGAATAACCGAGTTTCTGCCCATATCGTCAACCGGGCACATGATAATTGGTTCGTCGTTGCTTGGTATTGCTGATAATGAGTTTGTAAAAAGCTACACTGTTATTATACAGTTTGGTGCAATTCTATCGGTTTTGGTGCTGTATTGGAAACGTTTTTTTAAGTCGTTTGAATTTTACATCAAACTTTTTGTGGCCTTTATACCTGCGGCAACCATAGGTTTTTTAGCCAGCGATTATATTGATATGCTTCTTGAAAATGTTATTGTTGTGGCTTGCACATTATTGTTGGGTGGCATTTTTCTTCTTTTTGTCGATAAAATTTTTGAAAAAAACGAATTGCAGGGAGAAAGCGAACCAAACAGGAAAAGCGCTTTTATTATTGGGGTTTTCCAGGTAATTGCAATGATTCCCGGCGTTTCGCGTTCGGCGGCAACAATAATTGGCGGGCTTACCCAAAAACTTACGCGAAAGGCGGCGGCGGAATTTTCTTTCTTTTTGGCTGTGCCTACCATGTTTGCCGCTACGTGCTATAAATTACTGAAAATTTATCAATCAGAGGCCGGTTTCAGCAGTCATGATATTCAGATACTGGCCATTGGAAACATTGTTGCATTTATCGTTGCGATGCTTGCCATAAAATTCTTCATCAGTTTTCTTACGAAACACGGATTTAAAATATTTGGCTGGTACCGGATTGCTGTGGGAATTATCATTTTGGCCATGTACTTTGCAGGCATTGACATGAAAATTGTTTAGGGCTGCACTTAACTTTAGTCAAATTACCTTGTAAGTTTTTCCCTCTTTTGCCGCCTCTGTATTTTCAAAAACCGTTCTGGCTTCTTTTTCGAATAATTTTATATCGTTGTGCCTGGCCGAAAAATGGCCGATAATCAGTTTTTTTGCGTTGGCAAGTTTTGCCATGTTTGCGGCATCGATGGTGGTCGAATGCAACGTTTTTTGTGCAAAATCGCGCATCGTTTCCAGAAAAGTAGCCTCATGGTACAAAAGGTCAACATCCTTAATTACATCAGCTATTGGCGAATGAAAAGCAGTATCGGTGCAAAATGCATACGAACGCGGGTGGGGTGGCGGTGTAGTTAATATTTCGTTCAGAATTATTTCTCCGTCAGGAGTAATAAAGTCGGCCCCATCTTTAATCTCCTTAATTTTTGCAATCGGAATTTTGAATTCCAGCACCATTTCTTTTTTAATGTTTGCCTGTTTCTGAACTTCTCTGAACAAAAAACCGCAGGTTGAAATGCTGTGTTTTACAGGAAACGAAAACACTTCAACACGTTTGTCGGCATAAATTTGCTGAGGTTTTTTAAAGTTTAAAGGATGAAAAACGAGGTTCACATTCATGTCTCCTTTTATAAAATCGAGTTGGGGTTGAAGCAGTGTTTTTAATTCGGATGGCGAATAAATATGGATATCGGTTTTCAATCCCAGCAAATTCATTGTTGAAATCAGTCCGATTAATCCGTAATAATGGTCGCCGTGCAAGTGCGAAATAAAAATGTGTTTTATTTTACTGAACCCGATTTTATTTCGCCGGAGCTGAATTTGTGTTCCTTCACCGCAATCGATCAAAAAAAACCGCCCAGGTAATTTTAATACCTGGGCGGTTGGATATCTGTCTGATGTGGGTAGAGCTGAATTACTGCCGAGTATGGTCAATTCAAAAGGCATCTTTTATCTAAGATTTTCCTTTTTTACCAGTAAATCTTCCGCTTCTTCAACCGTTTTTGTGAGGAGCAAAATGGTGTCGAGCATCGAAATTTTTACCAGGTTTTCCACGTCGGGCTGCAGGCCGGACAAAATAAACGTTCCAATTGCGTCTTCGCATAACCGGTTGGCTACCAGGAACGAACGTAATCCCGATGAATCGCAGTAATTACAACTGCTCAAATCGAGGACGATGTTCTTTTCGCCTTTGTAATTGATAACAACCAGCTCCGATTTTAAATCGGGGGCGTTATATGTGTCAAGCCTGTCGGAATTTACCTTAACCAAGGTATGATTTCCTCTCTTATGAATCTCGAATGCCATGCGTCAATGTACGAAATTCTGATTAAAATAACACCTTAATTTAGATATCTTTTTTCTCGTTTTCTTCCATCTGCGTTTTCAACGCCGCCAATTCGCTGATGTCGCCCAAAGTAGTTTTCTCCATTGTGAGCGTTTCAGCAACCGGTTTTTCCGCTTTTTTGACAGGACGGGCCTGCGTTTTGCGTTTGGCATTGTCTTCGGCGCGTTTTTCGTCCTCAGCAATTCTCGAATGTGAAACGATAATACGTTTAGCCGATTTGTTGAATTCGATAACTTTGAAATCGAGTTTTTCGTCTTGTTTTACAGAAGTACCATCTTCTTTAATCAGGTGGCGTGGAGTTGCAAAACCTTCAACACCGTAAGGCAGAGCTATTACAGCGCCTTTGTCCATCAATTCAATAACTGTTCCTTCGTGAATTGAATCGGCTGTGAAAATGGTTTCAAATACATCCCATGGATTTTCTTCCAACTGTTTGTGGCCAAGGCTCAAACGGCGGTTGTCCTTGTCGATATCGAGAACAGCAACCTGGATTTGTTCGCCAATAGCTGTAAATTCTGACGGATGTTTGATTTTTTTCGTCCAGCTTAAATCTGAAATGTGGATTAAACCATCAACACCTTCCGCAATTTCTACAAATACGCCAAAGTTGGTGAAGTTGCGAACTGTTGCTTTGTGTTTGCTGCCAACACCGAACGTGTTTTCAATGTTTTCCCATGGATCCGATTTCAGTTGTTTGATACCCAGCGACATTTTGCGTTCGTCGCGGTCTAAAGTTAAAATTGAAGCTTCCACTTCGTCGCCAACTTTCAGGAAGTCCTGGGCGCTGCGCAAGTGCTGGCTCCAGCTCATTTCAGAAACGTGGATCAAACCTTCAACACCGGTTGCGATTTCAACAAAAGCGCCGTAATCGGCAATAACAACAACTTTCCCTTTTACTTTATCTCCAACTTTGAGTTTTTCATCGAGGTTGTCCCATGGGTGAGGGGTCAATTGTTTCAAACCAAGGGCGATGCGTTTTTTGTCATCGTCGAAATCGAGAATTACAACATTCAATTTCTGGTCTAATTCCACAATTTCGCTTGGATGAGAAATTCTTCCCCATGAAAGGTCGGTAATGTGGATTAATCCGTCAACACCGCCAAGATCCATAAATACACCATACGATGTAATGTTTTTAACGGTTCCTTCGAGTACCTGTCCTTTTTCAAGTTTACCGATAATATCTTTTTTCTGTTGTTCGAGTTCGGCTTCAATAAGCGCTTTGTGCGAAACAACAACGTTACGGTATTCGTTATTGATTTTAACCACTTTGAATTCCATGGTTTTGCCAACAAATACATCGTAATCGCGAATAGGTTTTACATCGATTTGTGAACCCGGCAGGAATGCCTCGATTCCAAATACATCGACAATCATACCACCTTTTGTGCGGCATTTGATGTACCCTTTGATAATTTCATCTTTTTCAAGCGCTTCGTTAACACGATCCCACGAGCGGGTTGAACGCGCTTGTTTGTGCGATAGGATCATCTGACCCTTTTTATCTTCAAGACTTTCGATGTAAACATCTACTTTGTCCCCAACTTTCAAATCAGGATTGTAGCGGAATTCGTTTACACTTACGATACCGTCTGATTTGTACCCGATATCTACAACTACTTCACGTTTGTTCAATGAAATTACGGTTCCGGTTAAAACTTCTTTTTCCGATACCGTGTTTAATGTGTCGTTGTACAAATTTGCCAATTTGTCCCTCTCTTTTACAGAGTAAGCGTCAAGCCCTACTTCAAGGCTTGCCCAGTCAAATTCTTCTGGTTCGGCCGAGGTTGGTTTAAGCTGAGGTTTTTGTTTTTTAGCAGCTACTACTTCAACTTTTTCTTCAGCAACAATTTCTGTAGCAATTTCAAGTGTTTCAACTGCTTCTTTCGCTTCGGCTGCTTCAATTTCTGCTTCGGCCAAAGCTTCTTCTTCTGCAATTTCTGCAATTTCTTTGGCTACTGTTTCAGCAACCACTTTTTCTCCCTGAACCGGAGTTTCATTTACCTCCATCTCAAGATCTTCATTTTTCTTTTCAGTCATGTAATTCAAATAAAATTAATGAGTTAGACATTATAATTAATTATATAAAACGCGCGCAAAAATATAACTTAATTCATTTCTTTCAAAGGGTTTGTAAATTTATTTCGGAATAGTTGGTTTTAATTAACATGTTTAATCAACATTAATGGC
The DNA here is from genome assembly GCA_947085485.1 of uncultured Prolixibacteraceae bacterium. Lineage (GTDB taxonomy): Bacteria > Bacteroidota > Bacteroidia > Bacteroidales > Prolixibacteraceae > Draconibacterium. Next base: position 702 of record CAMTWS010000008.1, on the reverse strand, counting down.
ATTGCAGTCTCTGTTTCTTTTGTTAGTTTTGAAACTCAATTAATAAACTGAATAAAATGAAAGGAATTATTCTCGCCGGTGGCTCCGGGACACGGCTTTACCCGATAACACGTTCAGTATCGAAACAAATTTTACCGGTTTATGATAAGCCCATGATTTATTACCCGCTCTCAGTTTTAATGCTTGCAGGGATTAAAGAAATTCTTGTTATTTCGACACCCACCGATATAGGGTTGTACGAACATTTACTGGGCGATGGCTCGCAAATGGGAATAAATATTTTGTATAAAATTCAACCGTCGCCCGATGGCTTGGCACAGGCTTTTATTTTAGGCGAAGAATTTATTGGCGATGATAATGTTTGCCTGATCCTTGGCGATAATATTTTCTATGGTTACGGTTTTCGCGGAATACTCGAAGATGCTGCCGGTTTGAAAGATGGTTCAGTTGTTTTTGGTTACTATGTAAACGACCCTAAACGTTACGGTGTAGTTGAATTCGATCCAACCGGAAAAGCTATCAGTATTGAAGAAAAACCTGAAAACCCGAAATCGAATTATGCGGTTACCGGATTGTATTTTTACTCGAACGATGTTGTTGAAAAGGCGAAAAATCTGAAACCATCGAAACGTGGTGAACTTGAAATTACCGATTTAAACCGCTTATATTTAAATGAAAACCGTATGAACGTGAAACTACTCG
>CAMTWS010000007.1:0-22341 GCA_947085485.1 uncultured Prolixibacteraceae bacterium | reverse complement strand
CTGTTCTTGTGTTTTCATTTGTAGGAATGCAAACTCAGGAAGTGTCTCTTAATGGTAGAACAACAGTTGAAGTTGTTTTACAGTCCTCGTCAATTGGTGTTGACGAAGTAGTGGTAACGGCTTTGGGAATCAAAAGGGAAAGAAAGGCTTTGGGTTATTCTGTTGCCGAAGTAAAAGGGGAAGACCTCCAAAGGGTGGGCCAGACTAACGTTTTGAACGCATTGGCAGGCAAAGTTGCGGGGGTCACCATCAACCAGACCAGCGGTCCCGGTTCGTCTGTGAGCATGGTTATCAGGGGCGCCACTTCGCTTAGCAACGATAACCAGCCACTTTTTGTAATCGATGGGGTTCCGGTTGCCAATGCCTTAAATAATACACGAAGAATGGGTGACAGGAACGAGGTTGACTATGGTAATGCAATTTCGGATATTAATCCGGATGACATTGAAAGTATTTCCGTTTTGAAAGGTCCCAGTGCTGCCGCTTTATATGGTTCACGCGCAGGTAACGGAGTTATTCTTATTACTACAAAATCGGGTAAAAAGGACAGAGGGCTTGGAATTTCTGTTTCCACAAGTACCAATTTTGAGAGCCCTATAAATACTCTTGATCTTCATTACCGCTGGGCTTCGGGCGACCGAAACGCCCAGTTGAATGAAGCATCAGCTTATTGGGCTGGCCCTGAATTAAATGTTGGCAATAAGGCCGTTCAATGGAATAGCCCGGTCGATGCTAATGGAAATAAAGTTGCAACCGATCTGATTGCTTATCCTGATAACATGAAAAATTTTCTGCAAACAGGAATTACTTCAATCAATAACCTGGCGATTTCAGGCGCAAATGATAAAGTGAATTATCGGTTTTCTGTTAACAATATGATCAACAGGGGATTAATTCCTAATTCCGATTTAATGAGGAATACGATTGCCGCTGCAACAACATACAATATTAATAAAAGCCTTAAATTTCATACCAATCTGAATTTTGCCCGCAGCGGTTCCAACGATAGGCCTGCTACAGGTAACAGGGGGGCTAACCCTTTGCAAGCAGTGTATGAATGGCCGCATGTTAATGTAATGGATTTAAAAAATTATTGGGTATCTGAAGGAATTCAACAATTAGCTCCTTCGACGAGCGGAGATAACCCATGGTTTTTGGCGTATGGAGTTTCAAATGCTTTTGATCGTGACAGGGTTTATGGCAACGTAAAACTCGACTGGGAAATAACCAATGGCTTAACAGCATTTGCGCGTATTTCGCACGATTATTTTGTTGAAAACCGTGAAACAAAGATTCCTTACAGTTATACGCGTGAAAGGAGAGGTGCTTATCACCTCCAGGACTTGTCGAGAAAAGAGACCAATTCCGATTTTTTGTTAACTTACATTAAGAAGTTGAACGATTTTTCATTGAGTATTTCAGGAGGTGGAAACCATATGACGACAACATACAAGGATAAATATATGGGTAGTGCTTCTGGGGCCGGGTTAACTGTGCCCGGGTTATACAGGGTATCGAATATCCCGATTACTGGATTACAGGTTTCCAATTTCTTTAGTAAGAAGGATATTTTTAGCCTTTACGGCATGGCATCAATTGGTTTTAAGGACATGATATATCTTGACTTTACCGCACGTAACGATTGGTCAAGTACCCTGCCTGCAGAAAACCGCTCTTATTTTTATCCTTCAGCTTCATTGAGTTGGCTGGCCAATAACACTTTTAACATGCCTGACGCTGTTTCCTTGTTGAAATTAAGGGGAGGTTGGGCACAGGTTGGTAACGATACTAATCCGTATCAATTAAACCCATTGTTAGGAACAGGTACCTGGGGTACTTTGGTTACTGTAAATGTGCCAACAACTTTGCTTAATCCTCAGTTGATGCCTGAGATAGCTACATCAAGGGAAGTTGGTATTGATTTAAATTTCTTTTCAAATAAATTGCGATTTGAAGGCACATATTACCAGCTTGAAAACAAAAATCAGATATTAAATGCCAACATTCCATTTTCTTCCGGCTTTGGCAGCAAACTTATTAATGCGGGCTTGCTCGAAAGCCGCGGGTGGGAACTGGCATTAAGCGGTACGCCAATTCAAAAACCCAATAATCTTGTACTGGATTTGGGGGTTAATTTCACCAGAACCCGCACCATAATTAAGGAACTTGCCAAAGGAATAGATTTTTTTCAATTTTGGGATGACAATAATGGCGGTGCATCTACTTTCGTTGGCGAAGAAGTTGGTAATTTGTACAGCCGTGGTTTTGCTCAGGTTAAAGACCCGAGTTCTCCATATTATCTATGGCCCATCCTAACAGCCGTAGGTTCTTATATTCCTGTTAACACCAGGGAGGCGCGTGTAAAAGTTGGTAACTTTAATCCGCGTTTCCTTATGGGCGGATATGCAAACCTGAGTTATAAAAAGTTTACCCTGTCAACCCAATTTGATTGGAGATATGGTGGCGAATTTACATCATTTACATATAGATATGCCGGATCAAACTGGAAGTCAAGTCTCCAGGCATCTAAGATAATACCAGGTGGCGATTATTCTGCGCAAGATTTGGTGGCCTTATTAAAATCAGACCCATCTAAATATATTATACCCTCCACCGGATGGTACCCACGCGTTGGAGGGTATAACCAAAATACAGGAGGGATGGTACACGACTCAAACAAAGACGGAGTAATGGAATATGATGGTGGATTTGTTCCAGGGGTAATTCAAAATGCCGATGGGACCTATCAGGAACATCTGGGTGGGCCTGGAACCGTCGTTAGGCAGATTTCCGGGCTTTATCCATGGGGTTATAATCAGAATATCACATTTGACGCTTCTTTTTTCAAGCTCAGGGAGATTTCTTTTGCCTACAGACTTCCTGATATCAAGGGCATTACAGACGCAAACATTTCCGTGTTCAGCCGTGATATTTTGGTATGGACAGCTGCAAAAATCGGGATTGATCCTGAACGGGCTTTTCAAAATACAGGCGGAGCTTTCCGGCAGGGTATAGAGTTGCAAAATATAATGCCCTGGACAATTCCGGTAGGTTTTAAACTTAATTTTAATTTCTAACGTTAAAAATTATTTGAGATGAAAAGATATAAATTATTTGCAAAAACGTTTTTTGTTTTATCCTTATTACTATTTACTTCATGTAACGAGTACATGGATGAAACTAATCTGAACCCTAATGGTGTTGATCCGGCAACAGCGAATCCAAATCTACTGCTGCCTACTATTTTGTCAGGTGTGGCAACGTCGTATCTTAACCTTGGTTACGGAAGAGCTGCGGGAATTATGCAACATACCCAGCATGACGGTTGGTACGGTGGGCACAACCATTACGATTGGGGTCCGGAAGACTGGATCGGCTGGTATAATATTCTTACAAACAATGAAACATTAAATAAAAGAGCTGTCGAATTAAAATTTAAGTTCCATGAAGGGATTTCATTAACTATGCGCGCTTTTATTTTTGGTACCATTACCGATCTCTGGGGCGATGCACCATATACAAATGCACTTAAGGGCGCTCAATCAAGCGAATTGCTGCAACCTTCTTTCGATAGCCAGGAAGTAATTTATAAAGGCATTATAGATGATCTGAAAAAGGCATCAGAACTTTTTGCTTCCAAGGATGTTTCGGGTATGCTAAACATTTATGATATTTACTACAATGGGAATATTGACAACTGGCAAAAGTTTGCCAACAGCCTTTTGTTGCGTTATTATATGAGGATATCTGTTAAATTGCCAGATATTGCAAAGTCAGGAATTGAAACTGTTTACAATTCGGGAATTTATTTGAAAGTAGCGAGCGAAGATGCCGTGATGGATTACATTGGGGCCACTTCAGGCAATTCCTGGCCGGCTGCTGTTGATTTCGACCTGCCCCAATCGAATTTCCACAGGATTAAACCGGCAAAAACCCTTATCGATATGCTGAAAACTTTAGGCGATCCGCGCTTAACAGTATGGTTTGCCCCGGTGCATGTTCGGTGGGTGGCCGATAACAACCTTGAAGTGGCTGTTGACCCATTTATTCGGAGGGACGGGGTAGTGATGTCGGGAACAAGAAGTATGTCTGACGTTCAATTTTTAGCTCAAAAAGCACTAGGTTTTAAATTTACCCGTCATTACAACCCAGCGAAAATCCCAGCATCTTTAATCCTTGAAACTGCTGAATATGTTGGCGTGCCGCATGGAAGCCTGCAACCGGATGGTTACAACAATAATCCTACTCCTGGCCAAGGTGTGCAAAACCAGCATGTATCGCAGTTAGCCAGTGTTTATCGCGGGGTACGTGGAGGTTTGTTGAAAGCCAGGTTAGCTTCTTCTTCTGAAACTTCCTCTATTCTTGCTGAAGCTGCTAAAAGAGGATATAGTGTTGGCAGCGCTGAAACCCATTACAACAGCGCAATAAAAAACTCATTGGATACCTGGGGCGTTGGCGGACAATATACCTCTTATATTGGTAAGCAGGGCGTGGCATTCAACAATAGCATTGAACAGATACTTACCCAAAAATGGATTGCCAGCTGGACAATGGCATCTGAAGCATGGTTTGATTTCCGCAGGACAGGAATACCTGCATTAAAAGCAGGTGAAGCTTCTGCTGAGCCTGTATTGCCAGTTCGATATATTTATGGAGACAATGAATTGAATTTCAATAGCACAAATGTTAATGCCGCGCTTGATGCAATTGAAGTTACCGCTTATTCAAAACAAAGGGGTAAAAACAGCCAGTGGTCAAAACCCTGGTTGTTAAAAGGGACAACTAAACCCTGGTAACGATTAACTAAAGTTATAAAAGAGAGGGCAAGAGTTGATTTCTTGCCCTTCTGTTTTTTTTGAACAACGCTTAAATTTATCAGGTACATATTAAGCTAATTATTTCTGCTATATTTCAAATTATTAAACCATGTTACAGTTCAACATCCTCATTTATAGTAGTGTTTTATTATCCTTGATTTTATCGGCAACTGCAGCTGATTTGGTAAAAGGCACGGTGTTTCTCGATGCTAATAATAATGGGATCCGCGATGGTTGGGAAAAAGGCCTTAATGGTATATGTGTATCGAACGGGAAAGATGTGGTTCAAACCAACAAAAAAGGTGAATGGAAATTGAAAGCCGGGCTCAAAAAGCAAATTTTTATCATTAAACCTTCTGGCTTTGCAGTACCAGTTAACAAGCAACAGGTTCCGCTGCATTTTATTCCATCAAATAATTTTTCTAATCCTGAAATTAACTTCCCACTTTTAAAAACCAGCGAAAACAAAAAGTTTTCAACCCTTTTTTTTGGTGATACGCAGGCACGTGGCCTGAAAGAGGTAAATTATATTTTCCATGATGTTGTTGAAGAATTGATTGGTACTTCTGCTTCATTTGGAGTTTCGCTCGGTGATATTGTTGCAGACGATCCGGAATTAATGGACGATGTGGCCGCAGGAATCGGTCAGATTGGAATTCCGTGGTACAACGTTTTCGGTAATCACGACAGCGACCGCGAGGCAAAAACAAACGAAGGGCGTGATGATACTTTCGAAAGGTTCTTTGGCCCGTCAACCTACGCATTCGAATATGGGCAGGTTGCTTTTATTGCACTTAACAACATCTTTTTCAATCCCGAAGGAAAATACAAACCCCATTTTACAGGTGAACAACTGTCATTTGTTGAGAATTATCTGAAATTGGTTCCCAATAAAAAGCTGGTCGTATTAATGATGCATGCGCCAATTGTATCATGCGATAACCGCGAAGAAATATACCGGTTATTGGAAAACCTTAAACATACTTTTTCCATTTCGGGCCATGTACACGAACAAATCAATTTGTTTATTGATGAAAAAATGGGTTGGAGGGGAAATACTCCACACCATCACCTTATCAATGCAACGGTTAGCGGCAGTTGGTGGTGCGGGTTGAACGACGAATTGGGAATTCCCCATGCAACAATGAACGACGGTGCCCCCAACGGATATTCGATAATTGCTTTCAACAGAAACAAATACAGTGTGCATTTTAAAGCTGCCCGCCGCCCCGATAATTACCAGATGAATATTTACATTCCCGAGGAAATAGAAAAAACTGTAGTGGATACCACTGCTGTTCTTGTTAATGTTTTCGCGGGCTCCGAACGTTCTGTTGTCGAAATGCGCATCGATGGCGGGAACTGGGTAAACATGGAAATCTTTAAAACCATCGATCCCGAAGTATTGAGGATGCATCAGTTGACTCCTTTTCTTAACGAAAAAGTAAACGGACAGCCACTTGATGAAATTTTTGGGTTTAAAATGGATTACCCCAGTGTTTCGCACCACATCTGGAAGGGAATTTTATCAACCGGAATTGAACCCGGAACGCACAAAGTAAGTATAAGAACAACCGACATGTATAATCAAACTCACATCGCACACCGGGTTTTCAGGGTGAACTGAATTCTACTACCCCTCTTTTGCAACGAGGGGTTGGCTGTTTTGCATTTGTAATGCAATGGGTTAAATTTTGGTTGTGAAAGTGACTACGAACATGAAAAAAGACAAAATTGATGTACTGGACGAAATTTGATTTTTATGAATTAAAGAAAAATAACATTGAGTTGCAAACTCAAGCCAGTTTACCCCTCGTTGCAAACAAGAGGCAGGAGGAGAGTTTAGAATCTTTGAAAATCAACAATGAATACAATCCTTAGAATTGAAATGATAGTTATATTAGCCATTTTGGCTATTCTATTTTCAGGATGCAATAAAAATAATGATAACAAAGCCAACATTATAAAAACCCTCCCTATGAAAGAAACGCAAATTTCATTTTCAGATAAAAACCATGCCCTCGACAACAACGATAACTTTTCCCCCGACAACCGGTTTTTATGTTACGATACCCGTGGAACGGTGTTTAACGAAAACCTCGCCAACTGCAAATCCATCGAAAAAATTGAAATTTCTACCGGAGTTGAAACTGTACTTTGGCAACCCGAATCAGTTACCGGAGAACAGGCCGCTCCCGGAGTGGCGGCAGTTTCGTGGCACCCAAAAGAAGATAAAGTTATTTTTATTCACGGTCCTTTGTTAGATGTAGTAAATGACCGAGGCTATTACGCCATTACCAACCGCGCAGGCGTTGAAGTGAGTGCCGATGGAAAAGGAGCAATCACCAAAGTTGACATGCGCGATGTGGCAACCAATAGGCCAACAACACCTGGAGCACAACGTGGCGGTACACACAGGCATGAATACACCCGTAATGGCAATCGGATTGGTTTTACTTACGACGATTTTCTGAATACAAATTACGACCGAACTATCGGGTACATGGAAGCAAACATAAAAGCTCCGTCAGGTTATACCCATTATTTTGCCGTAATCCTGAAACCTGCCGAAAAAGGTCAGGCCAAACCCGGCGAAATTGAAAAATCTTATGGTGACTCGTGGGTTGATTCGGCAGGTAAAATGCGTGCTTTCATAGGAAAAGTCAGGGCTGAAAATGGTATCGATTACCAGACTGATTTATTTGTTGCCGATATTCCCGAAAGCGTGGATATTACCACAGCATTTTCAGGGAATGGGACTGAATATCCCGAACCGCCCACCGGAATCAAAATTCGCAGGTTAACGCACTCGGGTATAGCCGAAGGAATAGTTCGCAGTTCGTTTGATGGCAATTTGATAGCATTCCTTTCGCCCGACAGCGCCGGAATATTACAGGTTTTTGTAATCAATGCCCATGGTTCTGATTTATCAACCGATGAAAACCTTAAACCCCTTCAACTTTCAACTTTAAACTCAAAACTTTCCACGCCCCGCTGGCACCCGAAAAAGAACTGGTTATTTGCCATTTCGGACGGAAACATCGCCGCCATTTGTGCCGAACAAGGCAAAAACTTTGGCAATACAATAATGCTTACTGCCGACTTGCAGGACCGCAACGAACTGGTGGTTTCGATCGATGGAAACACGCTTGCTTACACCATTTTTAAACACGAAAACGAAAATGCTGAAAAGAAATTCAGACAGATTTTTATAATGGAACTTGATTGGAATAAAATTTTTAAATCAATATAATAAATAGAAAAAAATGAAAAACCAACTGATTTTAATGTTTATGATGGCCATTTTAATGGCATCGTGTACCAAAAAAGAAGAGCCGAAAAGTACAGCCTTTATTGAGGACAAGCCATTTGTTCAGGATTTCAGTATCAAATACCTGAACGAAGACAAGGATGCAAAGTTAGTAAATGTCGTATCCGACAGGAACGGCTATATTCAGATTCTTTCCAGTAAAGGCCTTCTCCGGTTGAGAGATGGCCAGTTTCTTTTTCCCGGAACTATTGTAAAAGATGTTCAGGACCTGCCAACATCCGACAAAAAAATTGCAGGGATTGGGATTTATCAGGATCAAATCGTTTATGTTGACGATAAAGCAGTTTTAAGCAATGCCTGGGCCGGTAAACTGTTCTCAATCCACAACATGCCCAAGGCCAGAATTTTTGAAGGGGGTAACAATTTTACCTTTCTGGTTTCCGACGGTAAAAATCTCATTTTATTAAAGGACGGGCAGAAATTATGGGAAGGTTCGCTTTCCGGAAAAGACGTTGTTGATATTAAATTCGACCGACAAAATAACCTGTTCTGGATTTTGGCTAAAGAATCAGTAAGTTCATTTGATCCCGAAAAGAAAGAGTTAAAAGAGCTGTTTTCGGGTATCAACTTAACCTGTTTTGAAAAAACTGCGGGTAAAATCATCGCCGGCACTACCGATGGATATTTCGAGGTCGATTCAAAAACAGGAAAACAAAAGGGCGAAGTACAGCGGAAAATGCCATGGACAGAACTAACTTCAATCAGCGAAATTGATGGTAAACTTTGGTTTGGCTCAACATGGGGCGCAATGCGGTTGAATGATGATGGCAAATTCAGTTATTATGCTTCAAAACGGTGGATTCCATCAGACACTGTCATCCAGATTGCCAAGGGACCGGACAACTCGGTTCTGATACTTACAAACGCGGGATTGGGAAAAATCTGTTTCAAGGAAATGACTTTGTATGACAAGGCGGTGTTTTACGATAAGCAGGTACGCCAACGCCACATCCGCACCGGGTTTAATGCTGCTGTTGGCCGGATGACAAATGGCGATGTTACAACCGGAACGCTCGAAAACTCCGACAACGATGGATTATGGACTTCCATGTACCTGGGCGCAGAAACATTCAGGTATTTGGTTACAAATTCCGCAGAGGCATTGCAAAACATGCGCGAATCACTCGATGGCATGGAAAGGCTTTACACCATCAATCCAATGAAATCAGGATTTCCGTCGAGGTCTTTTCAACGTGCTGGTTATAACGACCACGATAAACCCTGGCGGAAAACCGATGACCCTGAATGGGACTGGAAATCGACTACAAGCAGCGACGAAGCCATCGGCCATATTTTTGCCTTTGGCGTAATTGCCGAACTTGTTGACGTACCTGACCTGAAAGAAAAAGCAATTCAATTGATTGATACATTGATGTCGCATGCCTTGAAAAACGACCATTATTTGATTGACTGGAATGGCGAACCAACGCTTTGGGGCAAATGGAATCCAAAATATGTGAATGGTTTTCCTACAAATGTTGGAGATCGCAAACTCAACTCATCAAATTATATTGGTATGTTGCAAACCGCTTATCATTTTACAAAAAAGGAAAAATACAAGGAGGCTGCATTTTACCTGATGAACGAGCACGGCTATCTTGAAAACCTGATGAGGCCGATGGCAGAAATTAATTATTCTGATGAAGATGCTGATGATTATGCAAAAAAGCTTTCGGATGGTTGGAACCACTCCGACGACGAGATGTATTTTCTCGGATACTGGGGATTATACCGGTATGCTTTTACCGATTCGCTGAAGGCCATGTACAAAAAAGCCATTATTGACCATTGGGAAATCGAACGCCCCGAAAAAGAGGGATTGTGGAATATTATGACAGCAATTGCAGGCAACGATAATTACGATTTTGAAAATGCAGTGTGGTACCTGCAGAATTATCCGCTCGATTTGGTTAACTGGACAGTGCTAAACAGCCACCGAAAAGACATTGAATTAGTTGAACCAAATTTCAGGAAACAGACCATTACTGAAGTATTGCCTGCAGGCGAATTAAGGATTTCGCGGCACAATGCCAACCGTTTCGACCTCGACAGCCGGGGTGACGGGCGATCGGAAGAAAGCGCCGGAGACATCTGGTTGTTGCCTTATTGGATTGGCCGTTATCTTGGTGTTATTGGGGAGCCTGTAAAAACAAAAGAATGATAGTTCATTTTCATAGTTATCATTAATTTGGTTAATTTTAAAGGGCGTACCATAACGAAAGTTGCAGGTACGCCTTTTTCTTTAAAACAATTTTAAACTCGTACTGGCAAATGCCTTTTCGCAAAAAATGCAAAATCACAATGGAAAATATTGATGGAGATGGAAAGTTTCCGACAATTTGCGGTACAGGCGAGGAGGACTATTTTTGCGGCTCGTATGGGTATGCAGAACGCGAAGGCGAAGATGGATACGAAATTTTCACTCCTTTTAGCACGCCATATACAGGGTTTCATTATTTCAGGGATCTGGAAAAGAGAAATAATTACAGGACTATGATTGGCCAATACCGCTGGCATATTATGGATCCGGTGAGGTTTAAAAAAGACCTGAAAATAACACTTCAAAGCCTGGGTTGGAAAGATGGAGGATTGTACAAACATCTCGAAGACGATATTTCATCGGTAGCATACTGGTATCAAAGCGAACCGCATGGAAAATTCCCTGTTTTGCCTGAGTTTGGGAAGTTGGAGATAAAATAAAAATATTTGATTTTTAAGATAAGAATTAATGTGCTTCATGTTTTCTGAACAGAAAGTAAAGGAAGTTATCCTTTGCCGTCAGCTTCAGCTGACGGATTAAAAGACAACAAAAGCAAACTGGCTTTAGCCACATTAATTTGGGTTAAAACCCCCTGTAATACAACATTTTTAATCCGTTGACCGAAGTCAATGGCAATTGAAAAGGCAGAACAAACAAATAAAACCTAAATAACTATGAACTTCTTGAAAAATAAGCATTTCAGAATCGGAATTAAACCTTTCATTTTCCCGTTACTTTTGGGCCTTTTAACTTTTAACTGTAAAACAAATCAGTCTGATACATTAAAGGGAGGATTTAAAAATCCACCTGATTCCGCAAGACCTGGTGTTTACTGGTATTTTATGGATGGCAACCTTTCGCGCGAAGGAATAACCGCCGACCTTGAATCTATGAAGGAAGCTGGCATCGGGAATGTACTTTTTCTGGAAGTAAATGTTGGCGTACCCCGCGGGAAAGTTGATTTTTTAAGCGATGAATGGCTGGGGATTATCAAACATGCCATTAACGAATGCGAGCGTTTGGACATCGAATTTACTTTAGGTTCCGGGCCGGGGTGGGCTGGCAGTGGCGGCCCCTGGGTAAAACCCGAACAATCGATGAGGCATTTGGTGGCTTCATCAACTCAGGTAAAAGGTCCGGTCCAATTCAGCGGGTTTCTTCAAAAACCAATTCCAAAGCGACCGTACTTTGGCGAAGGCGCTTTAACCGATTCGCTTAAAAAACTTTGGAAAGGGTACTACGAAGATGTTTTTGTACTCGCTTTTCCCACACCTGTAACCGAGTTTGAAATTGAGGATATCGATGAAAAGGCGCTTTATTATCGCGCCCCATACACTTCGGTACCAAATGTAAAACCTTTTTTACCTGCGCCTGCCAAATTTGAAGAAGTTACAGGTTCAACAATCGATTTAAATAAAATAGTTGATTTAACTGAAAAGTTAAAGCCTGACGGACAACTGAACTGGGAAGTGCCTGAGGGCAACTGGACAATCATGCGGTTCGGATTACGAAACAACGGCGCTGTTACCCGTCCGGCGCCAATGCCCGGCCTGGGTTTTGAAGCCGATAAATTTGATACTACCCATTTTAATTCGCATTTCGATGAATATATAGGTAAACTCATTAAAAAAGTGGGCCCCCGGAAAAAAGGAACAACCGGTGGCTGGACAATGATCCACATTGACAGTTGGGAAATGGGAGCTCAAAACTGGTCTGATAATTTCAGGGAAGAATTTATTAAACGAAGAAACTACGATCCGCTGAAATTTCTACCTGCCTACTCCGGCAAAATTGTTGGTAGTCTCGAAATGAGCGAGCGTTTTCTTTGGGATATCCGCCAGACATCAATGGAACTGGCCGTTGAAAATCACGCTGTTCATTTTAAAAAATTGGGTCAAAGAAATGGTTTTACTCTTTCAATTGAGCCTTATGACATGAATCCAACGGCCGATTTGGTTCTGGGGGCAGTTGCCGATGTTCCCATGTGCGAATTCTGGACAAAAGGCCTTGGGTTCAACTCAGCTTTTAGCTGTATCGAAGCAACTTCAATTGCGCATATTTACGGGAGACCAGTGGTAGCCGCCGAAGCGTTTACCGCCGATTTTCCGGAGGCATGGAAAATGTATCCCGGAAATGTGAAAAACCAGGGCGACTGGGCGTTTTGCATGGGAATAAATAAATTTGTTTACCACACTTTTGCCCATCAGCCATTGGATGAAAAATACCGTCCGGGAATGACAATGGGTCCGTATGGCGTGCATTGGGACAGGCATCAAACCTGGTGGCCAATGGCCGGTGCATATCACCGTTACATTTCACGCTGCCAGTATTTATTGCGTCAGGGCAGGGCTGTGGCCGATATTTTGTATTTAACCCCCGAAGGGGCTCCCCACGTTTTTCGTGCCCCAAAATCAGCGTTTGAAGGTGATGATGTTCTGCCTGATAAACGCGGGTACAGTTTCGATGGCGTTTCACCAACTGCGCTAATTGAACTTGCAGATGTTAAAGACAATTGCATTGTTTTTCCGGGTGGAGGTTCATACAAAATTCTTGTGTTGCCCGATTTCAAAACCATGACACCCAAACTGCTTCAGAAAATTGAATTTTTGCTGAAAAATGGGGCAATTATTGTTGGAGCGCCGCCAGTAAAATCACCAAGCCTGGTTGGATTTCCAGAGTGTGACAACGTAGTGGAAAAACTGGCGAAACAGATTTGGGGTACATATAAAATACCCAGTGAGGGAAAAGAAATTCAATATGGAAACGGAAAACTGTTTTGGGGCGGAAATTATTGCCTGCCCGACTCCGGCGAACTGTTTCCCAATTACAGGGTTACTGAAGGACTGTTAAAAAAAATTGGGGCAAAGGAAGATTTTACAGCCTCAGGTTCGTTACGTTACATCCACCGGGTTACCGATAATAGAGACATTTATTTTGTTTCAAACCGAACCGATTCAATTGTAAATGAAATTTGTGTTTTTCGCGTTGCATCCGGCGTTCCTGACCTTTGGGATCCGGTTACAGGTGAAACAAGGGTTTTGACTGAATTTAAAACAGAAGACGGGCTGACTTCAATTCCACTTCGTTTTGAAAAATCGCAGAGCTTTTTTATCGTTTTCGATCATTCAAAAAAGCATGAAAATACAATGGGTGAAACAAAACCAAATTTCCCCGGTTTTGAACAAACTGAAGTTCTGAATGGGAAATGGGAAGTTTCTTTTGATCCCAATTGGGGTGGCCCATCGAATATAACTTTCGATACGCTTACCGACTGGTCGAATCACACAAATGAAGGGATTCGGTATTATTCAGGTTCGGCTAAATATTCTAAAACGTTTGATTTGGCAGGTTCTGTCAATCCTTCAGAAAATGAGATTTACCTGAATTTGGGAGAAGTGAGAAATATATGCCGGGTTGCACTGAACGGTACAGACCTTGGTATTCTCTGGACTTCGCCCTGGCGGGTAAATATTTCGGGGGTTGTTAAAGTAAAGGGTAACAAACTCGAAATTGAGGTAATCAACCTTTGGGGAAACCGCATGATTGGTGATGAACATTTGCCCGATGATGGCGTGAAGGATGGGAAATGGCCTGAATGGCTTTTAAAAAATGAGCCACGTACCAGCGGACGGTTTACATTTGCACCCCGGCGATTTTACCAAAAAGATTCGCCTTTGCAAAGTTCCGGGTTGCTTGGGCCGGTGAGGATAGAAATTGTAAGATAATAAGGCGGATTATAATAACTGAAATATCTTATTGTCAATTCTATTAATTCCGGTAATTTGGTCAAAGTCTTCATCAAACGAAATGAGTTATCCGTTCAGGTTAAAATAGTTTAGCTTTTGAATAAAATACCCGAAGCGAATTGAGGCGAATTGTGTTTTATTTGAATGTTCTCTTGTTGTATGCGTTGCTAAAACGTTTTTAGCGCGGAAACATGAAAATTGATAAATTACAGCGGCAACTTAGAAGGTAACAAAGTTGCAAAACTGCATTAAAATATTAAAAAGAATGTCATTGATAAAAAGAAATTTGCTTTCAAAATTCCTTGTTATTATTTTGCCTGGTGCGATTTCCATCCTTTTTTCCTGCTCTGCCGGTAACCGCACGGTTCGCGATGTGATGGATGAAAAGGTTACCTGGTTGTATAAAACCAAAAGCGAAAAGGAATTACAATCAATCACTTATGAACAGGCCAAATCACTTTTCACACAGGAAGACCTGAAAATTCTGGCAACCCGTCACTGGATGTTCGATGTAAATGTTCCTGTTGTAGTTTCAGTTTTCAGAAGTAAAAAACAGGAAATAATACCATTCTGGCTCGAAAAAGATGGTTTTACGAAAACTGAACTGACCGTAAAAAACGAGATGTGCGAATACGAGATATGGCAAAAATCTTTTAATGTTGGAAGGGTAGGATTGGGTATAAATGGTTTCGAGAACTTAAGCCTGCATTACTTTGTGTCAGTAAAACCACAAAACGAAAAAGACGAACTGGTTATAAACAATTTTTTCCCTGAAAATCAGTATGTGGGCGAACTTCAAAATGGCGCTTTCATATACCACGATTGGGATGAATTAGTTTTAACAGATGTGCCGGAGGATTTAAAAGGTCAGAAACTGTTAACTACAATTCGTGGCCGTGGAACAGAATCTCATTTGGTTGGGGCATTTCGCAAAACGAATTATCCATCTTCAGCAAAAGCTGATCAGGTGATGCTTACCTGGAGTGCAGACCCGGCAACAAGCATAGACATTCAGTGGCGTACAGATACAACAGTTTTGGAAGGCGTCGTTAAATACCGCGAAAAAAATACTTCAGTTGTTTTCTTAGCCAACGCAGAAAAATACAGGATGGAAGATTTGTTGCTCATGAACGACAGGTTTATCAACCGTTTTACAGCAAATCTGAAGGGGCTGAAACCGGGTACTGAATATGAATATCAGATTTCGCCAGATACCGAATGGAAAAAGAATTACACTTTTTCGACCCAATCGACAACCGATACTTTTTCGTTTGTCTGGTTTGGCGATACCCATTATTCGCCAAAATTTGGTGAGCTATTTAACCGTGCCGATTCAGCGCATCCCGATGCCGCATTTTTTACCATTGCCGGCGATTTGGTAAGCGATGGATTGTACCGCGATCAGTGGGACAATTTGCTTCATTATCCCGAAAATGTGATTTCGCGCAAACCAATGATGTGCGTACCCGGCAACCACGATAACCGCGCAGGTTTGGGCGCTTTGATGTACCGCGAGTTTTTCAGTTACCCCAAAAACGGTCCTGATGGTGTTAACAAAGAACAAACCTATTCTTTTACCTATAAAAATGCACTGTTTCTGATGATTGACGCAACTTCTTCGTGGGAAGCGCAAACTGCCTGGATTGAAGAGCAACTGAAAAGTACAAACGCAATATGGAAAATAGCAGTGTTTCATTTCCCGCCCTACAATTGGGAAGAGCCATATTTGGATATACAAAAAGCCTGGGTACCACTTTTCGACAAATATCATGTGAATATGGTTTTTGGCGGGCACATCCATTATTACATGCGCTCGAAACCGATGAGGGCCGGCAAAGTTGTTGATTCATATAATGACGGGACAGCTTATGTTATATCCATTGCCATTCCTTCCCAAACCCGCGAAGCAGCTCATGAACCGTATGCCGAAGTGGTAAAAACCGAAGGCCAGTTTTACCAGTACATCAAAATTGAAGGAGATAAACTTACATACACCGCCATCGATTCAAAAAATGAAGTGGCCGATTCATTCACGATAAAAAAATAGTATGAAATTCACAAACTCCGCTTTAAACATGCTGTGTGAAAACGATATATGAGAAATAAGATAATACTTCTTCTGTTTGCCTTTGTTTCTGGTTGTCTGACTATTTTTGCCCAAAAAACAGAGCCTCTTCATTTCAACCAAAACGGAGAATTCAAAATCCTTCAGTTCACCGATACGCACATCGAATTAAAGGAAAACAAAAACCTTCAGGTTTATTCGACTGTTGAAAAGGTTTTAGCTGCTGAGAAACCTGATTTAGTTGTTCTTACCGGAGATATCGTAACCGAAGACAATCCGCAGGAAGCTTACAAAAGATTATCTGCCATTTTCGAAAAGGCAAAAACGCCCTGGGCAATGGTTTTTGGCAACCACGAATCGGAACACAATCTTTCGCGGAAAGAACTTGCTCTTTTTCTTGAAAAATTGCCTTTTTGTTTAAATAAAAATGAGGAAAAATCTGAAGGCTATTCAAACTTTATTTTGCCGGTTTACGGAAAGAATAACAAACCAGCTGCCCAACTCTATTTTATGGATTCAAATGAGTACAGCACACTAAAACCGGTAGTGGAAGGGTGGGGTTGGTTTACGCATAAACAGGTAGTATGGTATCGCGAACAAAGTTTGAAATTAATACAATCAAATAACGGAAACCCTTTCCCGGCGCTGGCCTTTTTCCACATTCCGCTACCTGAATATTCTGCTGCCTGGAATAACAGGTTAAACCCGCCAATCGGGGTGAAAAATGAAGACGAATGCAGTCCTGAAATTAATACCGGAATGTTTGCAGCTATGCTCGAAAGTGGTGATGTTTTAGGTACATTTGTGGGGCACGACCACATTAACGACTATATCGGAGTTCAGTATGGAATTGCGCTGGCTTACGGTCGAATTACAAAAACCATGGGCGACCCGGCAGATCCGAAAGCTGGTGGACGGGTAATTATGATGAAGGAAGGAGAACGGAAATTCGATACTTGGATTAGGGAAGGAAACGGAAATAAAGTGCTTGAATGTTCATTTCCCGGTTCGTTTAACAGACAAGAACAAAAATCAAAATGAATAACATATTAGTAACTGTTTAAATGACAACAAAACAAACCCGCTGGGGCAGGCTGCTTCCCGCTTTTTTTTCATTTATCGTAATGGGATTTGTAGATATAATCGGTGTTGCAACCGGGTATATTAAACAAGACTTTGAGCTCACCAATTTTATTGCACAGTTCCTGCCAATGATGGTACTGCTGTGGTTTTTTGTATTGTCAGTTCCTGCCGGAGTTTTGCAGGATAAATATGGCAAAAAAAATATGCTGATGATAGGGATGGTGATTCAGGCGATCGGACTGGGTTTACCTTTCGTAAACTACTCCTTCTCAATGATGTTTGCCTCATTTATTTTGCTTGGAATTGGAAATACAATCATTCAGGTGTCCGCCAACCCTTTGCTGCAGGATGTTTCGCCAGCCGATAAACTGGCCAGTTTTTTAAGTACTTCACAATTTGTAAAAGCCATCATTTCGTTTTCAGGGCCTCTGATTGCTTCATTCATGGCATCTTTTCTTGGCGATTGGCGATTGGTTTTGGCGGTGTATGGATTAACATCTTTGCTGGGTGCGCTCTGGCTATCGTTTACGCCAATACCTGAATCAAAACCCGTTCGAAAACCTGCCACTTTCGCTTCTTGCTTTGGACTACTTAAAAATAGGTTTGTTGCATTTATGGCCTTATCTATATTCCTGATTGTAGGGGTTGAAGTAGCGACTAACACTAATATTTCAAATATCCTTATTGCAAAATACGGCATTACCATGGAAAGGGCTGTATGGGGAATCAGCGCTTTTTTTGCGGGCGAAACCATATCCCGTTTAATTGGCGCCATTATTCTGAACTGGATAAAACCCCGCATTTTTCTATTGCTTACTGCCTTAACTTCGCTTGTCGGTGTTGCCGGAGTATTTGTTTCGCCTACTTTTACTGTGGCGCTGGTTTCAATTTTTATCATTGGTTTTGGTGTTGGAAATATGTTCCCGATTATTTTTTCGCTTTCACTGGAAAAAATGCCCGACCGTTCCAACGAAATTTCCGGTTTGCTGATAATGGCTGTTTCCGGCGGTGCGGTAATTCCACTGTTAATGGGGCTGGTAAGCACAATGATTTCGCCACTTGCCAGTGTTTTGGTAATTGGCGGATGTTTGCTTTATATTTTGTGGGTTTCGTTTTACGTGAGGAAAAATTGATTGAAAAAGGACATAAATTGCAAGAAGAGGATATAAGGAAAACGAAACAAAAAACTGGAATTAGTCCGTTTCAATAATTGATGGATTGAATTGAAATTTTTTCCTTACCCCGTAAGGGATAGGATATGGGTAGAAATATGAAATGCAATAATAATATTGTCCCATCCGGGACAAAACAAAAAATACACGTATTCCATTCTACCCATATTTGGTGCCGATGGCACCTTTTTAAGTATAATAAATAAAAAGTAGTTGAAAAATTAAAACAGATGCAATGAATAAACTTGTTTTATTTCTCTTATTTCTAACCTCAATAACCGTTTTTGCACAGCAGAAGAACAAATACAATTCAATTGTAAAAGAGGAGTTCATCTTTACTCCCCAATCCGAACATTCCCACGGAAGCAGTATTGTTGCACTGCCCAATGGTGATTTTCTGGCAGTCTGGTTTCAGGGTAGTGGCGAACGAACTGCTGACGATGTGCGAATTATGGGCGCCCGCCTCGAAAAAGGAAAGTCAAACTGGAGCAAACCTTTTGTTGCTGCCGATACGCCCGGCCTGCCCGATTGTAATCCGGTAGTTTTCCTGAACAACAAAGGCAAATTATTTCTGGTATGGATTGCCGTTCAGGGTAATATGTGGGAAGGTTCCATCCTCCGCACCCGAACTACAATCAACTACAACCAGCCCGGAGCGCCCGTGTGGGAATGGCAGGACAATATCCTGATAAAACCCGGAAAGGAGTTTGAGGAAGAAATTCAGCAGAAATTCAAGGAAATGCCGGAGCTGGAGCATGGCTGGGCAGGTTTTGCACCTTTGTACGACGATATGATTAAAGAGGCCAGCAAGGATAAAATTAAACGCAGCATCGGCTGGATGACCCGCATCAAACCGCTGATTCTCGGGAATGGCAGAATCCTTCTGCCATTATATTCTGATGGTTACAATCTATCGATTTGCACCATTTCCGACGATGATGGCGAAACCTGGCATGCCTCAAAACCCATTGTTGGCCGGGGCCCCATTCAACCGGCGCTGGCAGTCCGCAAAAACGGCGATATTGTGGCCTATATGCGCGACAGCGGCGATGCGCCCGCACGGGTTCATAAAAGCATTTCGAAAGATAACGGCGAAAGTTGGAGTTACACGGTAAAAACCGAAATCCCAAATGAAGCCAGTGTTGAACTTTTAGCATTGAAAGATGGCCGCTGGGCATTTCTCGGAAACGATATTATCGATGGCCGTTACCGTATGGTTTTAATGCTTTCCGTCGATGAAGGCGAAACCTGGAAATGGAAAGAATACCTCGAATACGACAATAAACAGGGTGGGGGAAGCTATTCATATCCCTGTCTTATTCAAACTGCGGATGGTTTGTTGCACATCACCTATTCATCCCGCAACAGCGAAACTGAGAAATCGATTAAACATGTTGTTGTAAATCCCGATAAAATAAAATAGACTTTTTCTTCACACGTTAACTCCAGGTCACCGGGTAAAAATTGCCAAAAAAGCATTTTAATAATTTCACCCACCTTCGTGTTTTTTTGCTTTTAATAATTGGATTACTTTTGCGCCCATGATTTCAGGACTCAGCATAAAAGATTTTTACGGGGCAAAACTTCTGTTGCCCCTTATCGACGTGCGTTCTCCGGGTGAATTCGAAAAAGGGCATATTCCCGGGACAGTAAATATTCCTTTGTTTTCAAACGAAGAAAGGGCTCACGTAGGGACTGTTTATGTTCAGCAATCGAAAGAAAAAGCTGTTGAACTGGGATACAAATATGTTACCCCAAAGTTGGATTGGTTTATTGAGCAGGGCCGGAAAGTTGCCGGTCAACAGGCAGTTGTTATTCACTGCTGGAGGGGTGGAATGCGCAGCCATGCTTTTGCCGGACACCTTCTTGCCAATGGATTTCAGGAAGTTTATGTGTTGGAAGGCGGATACAAAGCCTTCAGGAACTACTTGTTAAAGTTTCTTGAACAACCTTTTCAGATGCGTGTTTTGGGAGGGTTTACAGGAAGTGGTAAAACAGGTATTTTAAAAGAACTGACGGCGTTGGGCGAACAGGTTATCGACCTTGAAGGAATTGCCCGCCATAAAGGTTCGGCATTTGGCGCCCTGGGCGAATTGCCCCAACCAACACAGGAACAGTTTGAAAACAACCTGTTTGAGACCGTCAGAAAGCTTAACAGAGATCTCACTGTTTGGGTTGAAGATGAAAGTCATTACATCGGGGGAGTAAATATCCCCAATGAATTCTTTAGGCATATTTGGGAGCAAACGGTATATTTTATCGATATTCCAAAGGAAAAAAGGGCAGAATACCTGGTGAATGAATATTCGGCTTATGGGAAACCGGAGATTGCTTATGCGATTACCGGAATTGCAAAACGCCTGGGTGGACAAAATGTAAAACTGGTGCTTGAACACCTCGAACAGAATAATTACTTCGAAGTAGTTATGATTGCCCTTCAGTATTACGACAAAGCTTATAAAAGAGGCGTTCAGTCCCGAAATCAGGAAAAGGTAATCAGTATTTCGATGCCAGACACAAATCATAAAAACAATGCAAAATCAATACTAAAATTCATTGATCAAAATGAACGGAATAAAGCTTACCCAATATAGTCACGGCGCCGGATGTGGTTGTAAAATATCGCCAAAAGTACTGAGCGCCATCCTTAAAACCAATTTAGCGCCATTCGATTCCCCCAACCTGCTGGTGGGCAACGACACCCGCGACGATGCTGCTGTATATGACATGAACGATGGAACCGCCATCATCAGCACCACCGATTTTTTTATGCCTATAGTTGACGACCCGTTTACTTTTGGAAAAATTGCTGCAGCAAATGCCATCAGCGATGTGTATGCAATGGGAGGGAAGCCGCTGCTGGCAATTGCCATTTTGGGGTGGCCCATTAATAAACTGTCGGCTGAAACCGCGCAGGAGGTACTCGAGGGCGGACGGCAAATTTGCAGCGAGGCCGGTATTCCGCTGGCCGGAGGGCACAGCATCGACAGCCCCGAACCTGTTTTTGGCCTGGCGGTTACCGGGCAGATTCTTGTCGAACGGTTAAAACGAAACGATACTGCAACAGCAGGTTGCCGTTTGATTCTTACCAAACCACTTGGAACGGGTATTCTTACAACAGCACAAAAGAACGGTAAACTGAAGCCGGAACATGGCCTGATTGCCCCTGAATCGATGATGAAACTGAATAAAACCGGTTACGATTTGGGTGGAATTACAGCCGTAAAAGCGCTTACCGATGTAACCGGGTTTGGCTTGCTGGGGCATCTTGCCGAAATGTGCGAAGGAAGTAATCTTTCAGCTGAAATTGAGATGGATAAAATACCCCGTTTTGAAGCAGTAAATTCATACATTTTCAATAATTGCATTCCCTGCGGAACACACCGCAACTGGGAAAGTTATGGCCATCAGGTAAAATTAAATTCAGAAGAAGAAAAACTGATTTTGTGCGATCCGCAAACAAGTGGCGGTTTATTAATTGCGGTAGAGGAAAGTGCCGTACCCCGGGTAATCGGATTGTTGAGAGAAAACGACATTCACACGCAACCTTTTGGGCGATTGGTAATGAGAGGGGATGTGCTGATTACAGTGGTTTGAACGTTGCAACTGATTTTTGCGAATTTAAGTGATGAAAAATAACTGAATCATAATGCCGAAGGCTTGACCGGATTATAGAAAATTAGTATGAAAAAGGATTAAAATGCCGAAGGCATGACAGATTTATGTCGGCAATTTCGCTAAAAAAATAATTTACCCCTTTTGATTTTTTTATCGGAAGGGATTTTTTATTGATTCTGTCTTAATCCGATTCGATTTTATAATTTCAGTTGATTTTGGGCCTCAAAATTTGAGTTTTGGGCATAACTT
>CAMTWS010000006.1:0-4517 GCA_947085485.1 uncultured Prolixibacteraceae bacterium | reverse complement strand
TTGATATTCCGATGATACCCTGCCAGTGATTCCGGCGATACCCTGCCAATTTATTTTTCGATTTCCACGGCTAAGTTATTCATTTTTTTAATTTCTTTTTTCTCATTGATTCGCCATTTAATTCTATCCGGTGCGAGGAGTAAACAATCCGGTCCAGGATGGCATCTGCAATTGTATCGTCACCGATTAACCCGTGCCAGTCTTTGACCGGTATTTGTGATGTAAATATTATCGATGCACTGTCATATTTGTGTTCGACTATATCAAGCAAAGCCTGTCGCTGCAACTGGTCTATGGCAGTTAAGCCAAAATCGTCGAGAATTAACAATTGTACGTTTTGTAGTTTTTTGAGCAGCGCTAAATAGTTGCCCTGAAGTTTCGATAGTTTTATTTCATCCATAAGCCTTGCGGTATTAAAATAAAGTGTTTTGAGCAGCATGTGGCAGGCATGCACGCCCAAAGCCTGGGCCAGGTAGCTTTTCCCGCTGCCGGTTGGCCCGGTAATAATGATGTTTTCATTGTGTTTGATAAAATCAAACGAAACCAGCCGTTCAAACAAATTCCGGTCAAGGTTCCGGGGATGACTGTAGTCAATGTTGCGGATTGAAGATTGGTGCTTAAATTTGGCATTTGCAACCAACCCGTTAATTTTTCTTTCCTGCCTGTGTTCCCACTCCTGGTCAACCAGCATGGCAATGTACTGGTCGATGGTGTAATTGTGGTAATTTGCACTCTGGATGTTGTTGTAATAGGCCTCGGCCATACCTGTCATCCTCATTTGTTTCATTTTTTCAATGGTACTGTGATTGTTCATAATTCATTATTTTATTTGAAGTTACTGATATTTCTTAAGTTGCTGTGTGGTTTTATCTCATGCCCGATTTGCTGGGGCTGTGGTTCCAAATCGGCATTGTTTTTTAATATGTTGTCGATGATTTTAAAAGAACAGATGTCGTATTGAAGTGCTTTTTTGCATGCAGCCTCGATGCGCTCTTTTTGATATTGGTGTTTCAGGGCAATAATCCCCTGAGAACGTTTAAAACCAATTTCAGGGTAAGGTTGCTGGTCGATTAATTTGCCAACATAGACGGCAGTGTTCATGCCGATGGCAGCAGCCATTTTTACAAAGAACTCCCTGCTCCATGACTGGTAATACAGGTGGGTGCTCGACAGGTGGTCTTTAATGGTTGTATAACTGCCCCCGCGGTGGCTTTTCGAGTGGGTGGCTATCCGTTCTTTCTTATAATATATTTCAACGGTGTCGATAGTATGCTGTATTTCAACATCATTGCCGATATAGCGATAAGGTACGCTGTAATAATTTTTCACTTCGCTTAAATAAACATAACCCATCTTTTGCACCTTCGCCCGGTTGTAATATTTGATTTGGTATGCCTCTGCCGGTAGCGGGGACAGGTGTTCTTTTTCAATTTCAACAAACTGTTTAAAACGGCTTATCCCGGCTGTTTGAAGTTTGTAACTGTTGTAAAGTTCAAGAAGCCCGCGTATCTGTTTGTTCAGGTCGGCAAGGCTAAAGAAGGTCATTTTCGACATCTCGTAATAAATGCGCTGGTACACCAGTTTAACTGATCCTTCGACCAAAGCTTTGTCCTGGGGCGAGTACGACCTTGTGGGGTTAATCACACACCCGTAATAGTGACCCATGTCCCTGAAAGTTTTATTGATGACAGGTTCGTATTTTGACGATTTTGTAACGGCTGATTTTAAATTGTCAGGCACGATTGCCTGCGGAACCCCTCCAAAATACACAAGGCAGTTGCCAACAGATTTTACAAGCGATTCACGCGTTTGGTCATAACTGGCTTCTACATACGTGTATAAACTTGCAGGCAGAATACCTACAAAAACCTCTACTTCAAGGATTTCACCGGTATCTTTGTTTACAATCTGCAGTTTCTTCCCGGCATAATCAATGAAGAGTTTTTCCCCGGCAATATGGGTGAGCTTTCCGCTGACATTTTTACTTTCGCCCCAGTCGCTAAACAATTGGCAAAACTGTGAGTAGCTGTAATGGTCGATATGCTCCTGTTGATACCTGTGCCATAAATGAAGGCGGGTACACCCCGGAGATTTTAATTCATTTATATATCCGGGAAAAAGCCCGTGCAAAGTGGCGTAGCGGTCCCCGTCAAGTGCCTCCTTTGATGGGAAAAGGTTTTGGAGTTCACACTCTTCCAACTTCAAAAGTTCGTCGAAACTACGCCCGCTGGATTGGAGCCTTTTTACGTATTCATTCACCGTATTACGGTCAACCCCTATTGCCTGGGCAATCTTTCGGTTGGATTTCTTCTTGATTTTTAAAAGCAGTAATTGTTTTACTTTCATAATGTCGATCTGTATTGCAGCCATATTTTCTCTGGTTGTTATTATTTTAACCCAAAGAAGTACAAATAGAAATCGAAAAATGAAAATAAATTGATAGCGTTTATTCAGGAACCAATACCCGAGTTTGCCTCTTTACATGTTTTTGGCAGTGTTTACTTCGGAATAGTTTCGCGCCGCCGCCGCCCGCCCAAATCCAAAAACCCACCCAAAAAGTGGCAGCATTTGTCGGAATCACTGGCAGCCTTTCATCGGAATGGGTGGCAGGGTTTGCGCCGGATTATCCAATAAATGGGTTGGAATACCTTGTTCAAAAACCTACTTTAACGATATCAGACCAATTTTTGATTACCTAACCAATCTAAAGATTAAAAATAAAAACACTCAGTGGACATCAATTCCTGATATGCACGACAAAATATATGTCCCTCTGTTGAATGCCTTTAGAACTGAGTTGCTTCGTCTCGACAAGGCAAATCCTTCGCTTATTCCACAAAGATTAGTTGAATATTTAATTGGTAATAAGGACTTTTATAAGGTAATTAAGGGTGATAATAAAGTAGAAATTCAAGCGTACAACTTACATGGCACACTTAATCAACCATTTGGGAAGATTAATCCAAAGGCAAAAATTCAAAAACTTAAATTGCCAACCAGACTTATAGAAATAGTTTACGAAGAGAATTCAAAAACGACCTTAATTGTATCGTTAAATGAAGGCTGGCAAATTTCTTTTAGAATTCACAATGCA
Organism: uncultured Prolixibacteraceae bacterium; assembly: GCA_947085485.1. Lineage (GTDB taxonomy): Bacteria > Bacteroidota > Bacteroidia > Bacteroidales > Prolixibacteraceae > Draconibacterium. Next base: position 1,423 of record CAMTWS010000006.1, on the reverse strand, counting down.
AGTTCAAGAGTCGAGCCATCCTTGAAATTTGACATTAACTTGATTAGCGCACCACACACGTTATTTAACAATCATATTTTTATAGGTGAAAAGTAAACATGGATTTGAGACGACCCAAGAACGCTCTGATTTAATGAGAAAAATCAAAGCAAAAAATACAACACCTGAAATCTTACTAAGAAAAGCTTTATGGAAAGAAGGAATTAGATACCGAATTGAAAACAAAAAAACAACTGGAAATCCTGACATTGCAATAAAAAAACACAAAATAGCAATCTTTATTGATGGTGAATTCTGGCACGGTTTCAATTGGGAAGAAAAGAAAACTAAAATTAAAAGCAATAGAGAATATTGGATACAAAAGATTGAACGAAATATCGAAAGAGATAAAAAATACAATCAATTATTGATAGACAAAAAATGGATTGTATTGCGATTTTGGGAACAAGAAATAAAGAAGGATTTAAATAAATGTATTGAGATTGTGAAAGATACCATCGCTTCTCAGTCAAGCACATTGGCTGGTCGCACAAGCTAACGCAAAACCAAAACCAGCCAAAGAGCTTTCTATGTTGTAATCCAAATATTTCATAAACTTTTTTTCAAAAATATTTATTATAAGCTCATAAATAACTATTAATCAGCAATGTTGCAGTTAAACTATTTTTTCTATTTTTGTCATACCAAAAGATAGATGACAATATTCTATCTGGCCCTCGTTGAAAAGCGAGGGCTACTTTTATGAATGATATTTTCTTTAAAAGATAGTTTATAAATGTTTACGTACCGGTCTGTTTTTATTTGTAAAACTTCCTGATTGTAATCCTTTGTCAGTACCCTTGTTGGAATAGACATTAAACCACTTCCATTCCGCCCATTTTTTATCAAGAAAAATTACAAATTTCAGCAGATTGTCAAAACGATATTTGACACAATAAGCAGTCCCATCCGGATTATTTGAGATTTTTACTATTGCAATATACCTCTTGGGACGATTCTTATTTATACATCTATCTTTTGGTACCATTCATCAATATTTTTTAAACTATAAAAACATCCTTCTATCAACAGTCCTGTAATGGCTGCATTTTCCGTATTATTTTTTATAGAAAATGGGTCGCGACCTGCAAAATACAGACACCTTAAACTTAAAGGCTGCTAGCTCTTTGTAGCGATCCCATAGCTGTATGATGTTTTTACAGATATTTCATTTAACAACGGATTTGACATATCCATGATTATTCTTTAAAACAAATCTTATCCTGTTAAGAAGTTTTTTAGCAATCCTGACAATTGCTTTATTAGGTTCCATTTTTTTACATAGTTTACTGTATTTCATCAATAATGTGGATATTTCGGTCTAAGCTGACCCCCTGAATTCGGTCTATAAATTAGCCTGTATTGTATAAAAAATTGGCTGACA
>CAMTWS010000005.1:0-71611 GCA_947085485.1 uncultured Prolixibacteraceae bacterium | reverse complement strand
GAGTTCCATTAAACCATTATATTCTGATGTGGTAAATTCGGGGCCTACATTAGCAGCTCCCATACCTGAAAGCGGATATGCCTCTGGATTAGTTACCCCATCAGTATAATGTCCTTTGATCACGCTTCCGTATTCACGGGCTACCTTTGTAAGTTCTCTGGCAGTTTCAGGATCAAATGTGGTTGTATGAAGGTCGGTGCCAACTTTACCAACAACAAAACAAGGCCAAACGTCCTCCAAACCCCGTTCTGCCAAACCGCGTTTTAAAAGGTCGAGAAATTTTTGAAAAGTAGCAATGTCGGCCAGTCCGCCATGCACTTCCTCGGTTCCAACTTCATAGGCAATTCTAGGAAAGCCGCCGGCCTTGCGAAAATTTTCTGTGTGTTCAATCAAATCAAGAGTTCGGGCGGCAACTGTTTCAATTAAAATATGCTGATTTGCCGGAAGAGTAATATCAATTGTTGGATCTACGTGAATAAGGTCGTAACCAGCTTCAACCGAAGCCTCGAATGATTTTTTAACTGCCCCGAACGATTTTTGAAAATCCCATTTTTCTATTGTATGCAAATCTTTGAGCCATGGACCGCCATGATCGACGGCTACAATTACAGGCACTTTTACATTTAACCTTCGGGCTTCAAGTTTAATCGTATTAACAAATTCCTTCTGATTAAGATTTGTATAGCCCCTGTCTGTATCAACCTGGTTAAGAGTTGCTGCGAATTTTATAGGGCTGTTCCATCGTTTGGCTGAGCGTAATGCAGCTTTGATGACGGAAATAGAGTTTGGACATGCTGCAAAGATTGTCCTGTTTATACCATCAAGCTTTGCCAATTCATCATTTCTCCGAAGGATGTAATCCATCAGGGGAATGTTTTGAGCAGCAGCTTTATTTCTGATTTCCTGGTCCATTATTTTTGGTTTTTATAAGGATAGATTGCAACACCTCTCACCACCCTCGAAATGGCCCCGTTTTCGGATGGCATATCAGGATTCAGCCCCAGTTGAAGTGATTTGTAGAAACCAATCAATTGTGCCGGAAGTATGAAACAAACCGGTAAAAAATCTTCATCCATTACATTTCCGCTATCGGACAATACAAATAATTTATCAGGTTGTACTTTCTGGGTATCTGATTCTATAAGTCCGGCTATACAAAGCGGTTTTTCGCCTGCAAGAAGTTCATTTAACAAATCTGATTCATAATCAAACACATAGGACTGGTTTGAAAAAAGAAGGAATACCAGGGATTTGGGATTGATGACAACTTTTGGACCATGCCTGAAACCCAGGTAAGAATCATTTTTGCATATTACCTTGCCACCTGTAAGTTCCTGGACTTTCAGATGCGATTCGGTTGCGGTCCCGTATAAAGTACCTGAACCCAGAAATACGGCTCTTTCAAAATTGAGTTCTGCAATTTCCCTGAAAGCATCTGCTTGCCCGAGCAGTTTCTGTCCGTATAGGTTGAGTAAGTTTATTTGCGGTTTGAGTTCCCCGATTTCATTTATCCTTGCAATAAGCAGGCCTGCCAAAAGCATACCTGAATAGCTGCCGGTCATCGCCAGGCTTTTGTCATTGGCTTCGTTTGGGAGAACAAAAATGTATTTTGATGATTTGGTTTCAAAGTTGGCAAGGGCGCCTGAGGAATCGCAGGTTATTATAAGGTGATAAACTTTCGGACATACCTGATCTGCGAGTTGGGCGGCTGCAACACTTTCAGGGCTGTTGCCTGAACGTGCAAATGAAATAAGCAACACCGGGACATCTGAACTTATGAAGTCGGGGGGATGTGTAACCAAATCGGTGGTTGAAACAGCAGATGTATGTTTTTTTAGGCGGCGTTTGTAAGTCCCTGCCAGCGACAACCCTATGAATGCGCTTGAACCAGCCCCTGTAAGTATAATATTCAAGTTATTGTTTGATGTTGCAACCTCAAGAAACGACGCTATCGCCTGCCTTTCATTAACAACATTTTCATAAACCTTATGCCACAAACCGGGTTGCCCCCAGATTTCCGACTCTGTATATACCCCACATTTCGCAGGCATTTTTTCTGTGAATCTTAAAGCACCCATTAGTATTTTTTAAATATTAACTTTCATTTACTTTCGAAGCAAATATAAAATAATTATATTTCATTTCGAAAAAGAAAATAAAATTATTTTTACTTTTTATTTTGATTATGATCGTTTCGAAACCTTTAATCATTATTTTTGTCAATAATTGCTTATGGCTATAATTAAGGAACATAGTACCGTTGATCGTAGAATGAGAATCCTCAAAAAGTTCTCAATTAGCGATCATGTTTTTGTTGACGAACTTAGTAAAGAGTTCGGCGTTAGCGAGGTTACAATCCGTAACGACCTGAAACAGCTTGAAAGCAAACAACTCCTTATACGCGCCAGAGGCGGCGCCATGGGTGTTACCCAGGTTGTGGGCCATGATTTGCAGTTAGGCGAAAAGCATAAACTTAACATGGCCGAAAAAGTCAGGATTGGCAAAGCTGCCGCAAAACACATTAAGGATTCAGATACTTTAATAATTGATTCAGGGACAACCACTCTCGAAATTGCAAAAAACATTGACCCTTCGTTGAATAATGTCACTATAATTACAAATGCGCTTAACATAGCCAGTCAGCTTGTATCTATGCCAAATGTGAGTTTAGTCATTCCCGGCGGGGTATTGCGCAAAAATTCCCTTTCGCTGATCGGTCCATTGGCAGAGAAAAGTTTCAGGAATTTTTACGTAGATAAAGTTTTTCTTGGGGTTGATGGTTTCGATACCATGCATGGCATTTCTACCCCAAATATTGAAGAAGCATACCTGAACCAGATAATGATTGATATTGCACGGGAAGTAATTGTTGTGGCCGATTCTTCAAAATTTCTTCGCAAAAGCCTCGCTTTTATCTGTAAACTCGATCGGATAGATACCGTTATTACAGATTCCGGCATCGCTGATGATGATAAAAAGAGGCTTGAGGATGCCGGGGTTAAAGTGATTATAGTTTAAACAATCAGGCGCTTACATTTTTACAAACTTTCTGACCTCCATTTTCCCATCCTGCCGGAGATTCAGAAAATATAATCCCGACTTCAGCGAACTAATATCGATTTCTGTTTTCATTCCCGTAAATTGATGTTTCATCAGCTCTTGCCCAACCACATTAATAATGGAAAAATATTCATTTGCCATTTGGTATGGCTTTTCAATAATCAGTTTATTTTGTGCCGGGTTTGGGAATAGTTTCATATCAGGATTCCCTGGTTTTATATTTGCACCGGTTGTCTCCGATTTGTAATACAGCTTGAAAAATGATTTGCCAACCGGCCGGTTTAAACGTATCCAACCATCGGTTAAAGCAACAGGAACCAATTTAACTCCGGTAAAATATTCGTTGACCGCTGTTATTTCCTTAATGTTAAAAGGCAAATCTTTCAAATGAATATCAAGATAGTTTTGTTTGCCGACGAATGAAACCAGTAAAAAATCAGTGAATTTCTCGAGAAAAACCGATTGTGTGGTTCGTAACCCTTTCCAGTTTGATTCAGTACCAAACGGGTTAAAAAACAACCGGTTATCAGAAAATGATCCGCCAAGGGTTTTGCCGTTTACAACCAGCCTGAACGATTCGGATCCGGAGCCATCGGCAGCATAGAACCCTTTTGCTGCAAGCCTCCTGTTTTGCAAGTCATGCGGTATCGAATCGAAATTTACGGTTACATCCCAACCATTTTCAAACCTGGTCTGCTGTACCTTTTTATCTGAAGTCAGAAACTGATGATCAACCATTTTTGCATAACCAACATTTCTTGTAACAGTTGTCATGAGGTTATATCCCGAGATAAATTTTTCGAGGTTGGTATTCCAGTATTGCAGCGATGGCGGCATAAACAGCGGCATTGTGCCGTATAATATATTCCATAAATCCTTATCGTCCCAAAATGCCGGCACTTTCGACGCCCCGTCGCCGGTGTACCAGGTGGGAATATGAACATCGTGATACACCAATCCGTGAAGCGGAATTCGCATTGCCGGGCTGATATTCTGCAATTCGTAGGTTTTATCGGTAGGTTCAAGTGGTTTTGGCCAATCGTAACCTGCGTTGGCAGCCGGAACAATCGTCATGGTCCCTTCGCTGTAATCAACATTTGCAACGGCAAAATCATGCACTTCCTCAACGCCGGTAACCAAATCGAGGTCGTTTTTTATGTAACCGAGAACTTCGTTTCTGGCTGCAGCATCTTCTTTTCGGGTTACCGGATGTACAGTTGAAAAGCACTCTTCGAGCGACGCGGCAAGTTCAACATCGATAAAACGGGTGTTGTAACGGTTGGTTTTCAAATCTACCGGAACATGCTTTTTGGCGTAAGCCAAATGTGTTCCGGCGCAGGTGTAATATCCCTGAAACGGTTGATTGTTTGGATAAGCCAGCCAGCCTTTTTTCAGGCTTCCGTTTGCTTCAGTAATCACATCTTCGGGATAGCCTTCGGTGCGGAACGATGGCCACTCGGGATGATCAGGCGGCCATACATCGGTAAAAATATCATACCGTCCCGATAAAAATCCCAACGAATTAATTGAATCAATCAAGACCGAAAAATCACGAAACCCCCATCCTCCGGTTAAATTCCAGATAGCCCTGTCCATTCCCATCAGTTTTACAGTTTTTAAAAACGAGGGATTTATATTCAGCCAAAGCGGCCAAAAATCGACTGCCCCCATTAACTTACCGATGTTTGGATTTTCAACCAGTTTTTGGTTAAAGGTTTTTACGTAACCAAGTTTTTCGGCATGATTGCGGTACCAGTTGCACATTTCGATGTACCCGTTATCAACTAAAACAAGGTACGAAGTCCGGTTGTACGACAAACTGTTTTTTGCCGGTTTCTGATTGAACTGGAAACTGAAATAACTCTGCCCCACAGGCTTTTCGAACTGAAACGAGGCATCCCACTGGTCGTTGGTTACAATCATATAACCATCTTTCAGGTTGGTAACTCCCACAAAAGGCATTGTCGATTTCCAGGAGTAAGTATTGAAATCGCCAAAAGGATTCGAACTGCCAACGGGCAGCATAATACCGGTTGCACGCGGAATAATCAGATAATCGTCGGGTTTCGAAGGAATAACGCCGGGAAACCTGATGTCAGAATTTAACTTCATCGCTGCATCTCCCGATATTTCGATTTTAATTGCTTTCCCTTCAAGGGTAAGCACAATGGTAACCGGCGATTTTTGGCCGGTAAGCATTTCAGCATTCATCCGTACCGAACCCTGGGTTAACCGATCGACCGAATTTACCATTGCAAACCGGGCCATTCCGGTTTTGTAAGTTTTTAAACTTAACTTATTTGTAAAATCAACCGACAAATCAGGTAAATGAACAGTTGCTTTTACCGAATCGTTTTCAAGAACGTAATCACCTGATATCCCTGTATTAACTATCTTAATCAAAGAAACATCGTCAACATTAATGTCGCAGTTGCTCCAGCCTTCAAACCTGGGTTGAATATATTTTACCCCTTCGGGAACAATAAAACTGGTTACAAAATATTTGTATCCGGCTAAGTTTTTATCAAGCTGTAAACGGTTGTAAACCCAGTTAACCACCGTTTGTTTGGCATCGTACAAAACCACCGACATATTTGCTTCGGAATTAACTACCGAAGGTTTTGCCCAGCACGACAATTCGTAAAGTTCACCTGCATTTACCGGAATTCGGGTCGAGGTTGAAAACGACCAGTCTTTAGCGCCGGGATATAAAATTCGGGCTGCATTACTTCCCGAATTGACCGGACTTTTCACAACCGAAGCGGCCCCGGTTTCTTCGTTCGACCAGTAACTCCAACTGGCAAGATTGCTCTCGAACCCAGGATTTTGAATGAGATTTTGCGATACAGTTGTTAATGAAAAAAACAAAAACGAAAGGGAAAAAACAGGATTGAACCGGTAGTTTTTCATGGTTAGGTAATTTTGAGCGTGCAAGATATCCAAAATATATTTTGTTTTAAAAATAAGTTTTAACTTTAAAGAAAAGTTAGTTTTTATAATTAAATTTGCGTGCCAATTTGGTACACATAAATTGAAAAAACATGTTAGTAATCAGTAGCCGGGAGTTCCGGGAAAAACAGAAAATGTATTTTGATCTCATCGATAAGCAAGAACAGGTTATTGTACAGCGGGGGAAGAATAAAGCATATATTTTGACCCCAGTAACAGAAACAGATCGTTATTTTGCAGATCCGGAAGTAAAGGCCCGACTTACTCACTCGCTTGCTCAGGCTGAGCAGGGAGAGATTACCACATTGAAAAAAGAGGATATTAACAGCTTCCTCGGTTTATGAATTTTATATTGAAATTAACTGAAGATGCTATAGAAGATATTGAATACTTCAAAAATGCAGGGGATAAAGGTACATTGAAAAAACTGGCAATCCTGCTGAAGGAACTAACCGAACATCCCCGGACAGGAACAGGACAACCCGAAGAACTTAAGCATAACTTTTCGGGTTGTTGGTCACGAAGAATAAATAATAAACATAGGCTGGTTTACCGGATAGCAGAAGATCAGTTAACAATAATCATTCTTTATGTTAGAGGACATTACAAAGACAAATAGTTGTGATGTTATAAGTTTTACAACACTTTAGCCGCAGTATCAGGCTGGAATTCGTATTTTAAAACCTCCGGGTTTTCTTTTTCGGAAAGAACAAACACATTTTTAAAATCCAACTGGTTTAAAATTACCCAGGCTTTTACTGCAACCGAATTGTCGTCGGAAACAAGTAAGATTTTATTTTCTGTTTCTTTTAGCTTTTGAAGCGTGGTTTCGTCAAACAGTTTTTCAAAAGGAATTTGCAAAGAATTTTCAAACTTAGATGAACCGGATTTGCTTAAATCAACAATTAAATACTGATTTTCAGATCCTTTCAAGTCATTTGTGGTAACCTGAAAGTTGTTGCTCTTTACAGCTTCAATTGCAACCTGAGCATCTTGCTTAAAACCGTTTTTGCCGGTTGTCTTCACAATAACCAAAACCAAAACCACCAATAAAATAAGCAACACTATTTTTAAACCCTTCAATTTTTCCATCTTACATTTTTCTTTAACAATATTTCAATTTGGCAGTTTCACAATTTTTCAGTTTCATCCGCACCCACCATCCAGTTTCTTTTGCTGCAGGCGCCTTGCATCAAAAAACTTTGTTTTTAAACTATCGGGCAGGCTGTTTATCTGGTTGAAAATATCACGGGCTTTGTAACGGTTTTCAAACAGGGCATTTTCGCGCGGGGTAATGGTTTCGCCTTCAAATTTTGTCAGCATCACGGTTTTGTACCATTCGTTGAGGCCACCTTTCATCACAAAGCTGTTTCCGTATCCAAGTCCGGTTGCGATAGTCCAGGCCATGTTGGCAAGTTGGTCGCTGTTTCCGTAAAAAACGACACGAATATTTTTCTGGTTGAAATAGCCTGAAAAATCGGGTTTCAGTAAATCTTCGAAAGGAATATTTACCGAACCCGGGATATTGCATTTTCTGAATTCTTCTGCGCTGCGCAAATCAACCAGTTGAACAGTGCTGTCTTCGGTATTTACAAAACGAGACTCAAATCGAGCAGGCCGAAAAAGCTGAGAAACTGCGAACCCACTAAAGCGACAATGGCAGCAGTAAAAAACACTTTTAAAACGGTAGTATCGTAGCCGTAAAACATACCGGCCAGTTTGCGGCTCGACGAAAAACCCGCCTGTTCAAGTGCAAATCCGAAACCAATGCCGATGATAAATCCCAGCAGCAGATTAACCCATTCCGGAAGTTCTGATATAATTGAAATTGGTGCCATTTCTATTGATTATTGATGAATTATTATTGATTATTTTTTCTTACTCATTTACATTAAACTTTGAACCCGAAACTTTGAACAATTATATCCAGAGTTTGCGGAAGAACCAGGCAAAAAGGTAAGCAGAGCCAAAAATTGACATCATGGTTACAAAACCGGCAACCGAAAATACTGCCATTCCCGAAAGTGCTGCACCACTGGTACATCCGCGGGCAAGCTGCGCACCGTAGACAAAAAATACACCACCCAGAAATGCAAAAAGCAACCGGGTTTTATTCGAAATATTTGGCGATTTTTCGATTTTGAATTTTAATCTTCCCGAAAATGCCCCTGAAATAAAACCACCCAGCAACATTCCGATCACTTCCAAAACCAACCAGTTTTTTAAGGGTTTTTCACCGTTTTCGAAATATTTGCTGTAATAGGGCGATTCGGCAGCGTGGGTTTTATCAATTGCACCAACTGCGGCAACTACGGCATATTTCAGTCCGCCGCTGGCTCCCAGTCCACACCCCGAAAAATACATGGCTGACAACAAAACCAATCCGAGTAAAACCCCCGCGAAATAGGGGTTCATGTAATTTCTTTTTTGCATAGTTGAAGAATTGTTGTAAAATCGGTTACTAAGATAGACAAACAGAGCGATATGAAAGTTTTTGAAAATACAATTGAATCAGCATTGAACTAAATTTTTGTATTTCCCCACCTAAACGAGTCGATATTAAAACCGGCAAGGTTTAGAATGCGCTCAACAACGGTTTCAACGGCCTGTTCAAGGGTTTCTGGCTTGCTGTAAAACGAAGGTATTGCAGGGCAAATGATTCCACCGGCAAGTGTAATGGTTTTCATATTTTCGAGATGTATTAAACTGAAAGGTGTTTCGCGCGGAACTAAAATCAGTTTTCTTCTTTCTTTCAGCACAACATCGGCAGCGCGGGTAATCAGGTCGTTTGAAATTCCGTGGGCAATCCGGCCAAGAGTACCCATTGAGCACGGGCAAATAATCAGTGTATCAAAATTTGAAGATCCTGAAGCAAAGGAGGCAAAAAAATCATCTTTTTCGTAAACATGAAAAGGAAACACCGGATCAAAACTTTCTTTTAGTTCGAAATCCCATATATCATTGGCATTGGAAGAAAAAACAACGGCAACTTCATCGAGTTGGTTTTTAATTTCGCGCAGTTTTTTAAAGAGTACACTTGAGTAGATTGCGCCACTGGCGCCGGTAACAGCTACTACAATTTTTCGTTTCATTTTGCTGAGTTTAATTTTTACCTGCTGATTTGATAATACAAAGCCAGGGAAATTACATTGTTAAACTGGTTGTTTTGCCAGTAATAGTTTGTATTAACCGGTTTTCCCCGAATTGGCAGCACCGATAATGCAAATCGTAAATCGACTTTTAAATTTTCAATAAAGTCGAACTGGAACCCCACAAGCGTTTGCAGCTCGAGGGTGTTAAAGGCATTTTGATCTTCAGGCGGAAATTCACCGTATTCGTCAAATTCTTTCGCACTGATTAAAAAGCCGGTTGACACCCCGGCAAGTATCGAACTCCTTTCGCTGGTGCGAAAAGCCATGTACACTGGGATATCGATATAATTCAGCCGCATGATGTATTTTGTTGGGTCTTTGGCCGTTACATTTTTACGCGCACCTTTTTGGTTGAATTTAATTTCCATGGCGGCAAAAATAGCAGGTGCAATATCGGGTTCAACATAAAAACCAGCCAATAAGCCGGGCTTATAATATCCTTTGTAAGTATCGCCCTCAACCTGCGATGCATTGTAACCTAAAAGAGCCCCGCCATCAAACCGTTGCGCAAATGCCATATTTACCACGAAAAAAAACAGTAACGGAATAAATATTTTTTGATTCATTTATTTTAGTTTTTCAAGTTTCTTTTTTAATATTTCAACACCCGAACTGGCTTTTTCATCAATGTAAACTGCATTTTTTAAAAAAGTTTCGGGCCGGTTGGGATCTACAACAAAAACAGGGGCTCCCGGTTTAGCATAATGTACCAGTCCGGCTGCCGGATAAACTGCAAGCGAAGTGCCGATAACGACAATGATATCGGCATTTTCAACAATGGGTATGGCATCGTAAAATGCCGGTACTGCCTCGCCGAACCAAACAATGTGAGGCCGCAACTGGCTTCCTTTTTCGCATTTATCACCCATTTTCAATTCCCAGCCATCGAGTGTGTAAACAAGTTCAGAATCTATGGTACTTCGTACTTTTCGAAGTTCGCCGTGCAGGTGCAGAACATTTGAACTGCCAGCCCTTTCGTGCAAATCGTCAACATTTTGGGTGATTACAGTTACATCAAACCATTTTTCGAGTGCAGCAATTCCTAAATGCCCGGCATTGGGTTCAACTTCAAAAAGTTGCTTCCGGCGCTGGTTGTAAAAGTCCATAACAAGTTCCGGATTGCGGTACCAGCCATCGATACTGGCCACATCGTCAACATTGTAATTTTCCCATAGTCCGTCCATATCGCGAAAGGTTTTTAACCCGCTTTCCTGACTTATTCCAGCGCCAGAAAGTATGACTAGCTTCTTCATCTGTTAGAATTGATTCAGCCTTAAAGATAAATGAAAATATAATATTTGCGGCACAAAAAATACTTGCAGTAAAATTGTAATTTATTTCCATGATTCTTTTTATAATTGTTGCTGTCTGACTTTAGGGACATTTAGATTCAAACAAATTTGATTTCATAATAATAGAGGAGATAATTAATTTTAATACTAAATCATGGCAAAAAAAGTATATCAACTGAAAATCAACTTAAAAGGCATGAGCCCAACTATTTGGAGAAGGATTTTAGTTCAACCTGATACATCACTGATTGATTTTCACCGTATAATCCAATGCACCATGGGATGGACAAATTCTCACCTGCATTTATTCAAAAATGGCGGGGAGGAATATTCGCCTAAAGAATTTGAGGTAGAAGATTCCAAGGATTCGAGGGTAGTTAAATTGAACAAATTATTAAAACGCGAAAAAGATCGAATTCTGTACGAATATGATTTTGGCGATGGATGGGAGCATATTATTTTATTGGAAAAAATTATCGAAGTTGATGATAAAGAGCAAGTTCCAAAATGTTTGAAAGGGAAAAGAAATTGTCCTCCTGAAGATTGCGGTGGCATTTGGGGATACCATGATTTTCTTCAGATCATTTCAGACCCCCAACATGAAGAGTATGAAGAAACAATGGAATGGTGCGGTGAAGAATTTGATCCGGAATATTTTAATATCGAAAGTATTAACGAGTTACTTCGTCAAAAAAATTATGGATGTATCTGGATAGAATAAAACAAATCGCAATAATAACAACAAAGGAATTTTTCCAGGTATAAAAGAAAGTTAAACTGATAACACACGCTTTTTACCTCACCATTCTCCATCCAATTTTTCTAAATTTGCAACAATGATCGACCATGCTACCATAGAACGTATTTTAGATTCAGCGGAGATTTCGGATGTTGTTTCCGATTTTGTCACACTTCGGAAAAGAGGTGTAAATATGCTGGGAATGTGTCCTTTCCATAACGAAAAAACACCTTCGTTTACTGTTTCGCCAGCCAAGGGAATTTTTAAATGTTTTGGTTGCGGGAAAGGGGGTAATTCTGTGAATTTTATTATGGAACACGAAAACCTGACCTATCCTGAAGCGCTGAAATGGCTTGCAAAAAAATACCATATCGATGTGGTTGAGCATGAAGATACTGAAGAGCAAAAACAACTAAACGATGAGCGGGAAAGCCTGATGATTGTTTCGGGGTATGCACAAAAATATTTTACAAGGTATTTGTGGGAAGAAAACGAAGGGCGTACAATTGGCTTGAGCTATTTCAGGGAACGAAGTTTCAGGGACGACATTCTGAAAAAGTTTGAAGTAGGGTTTGCCCCCGATGGGAAAATGCCATTTACCGAGGCTGCTCAAAAAGAGGGTTACAAAATTGAATTCCTCGAGAAAACCGGGCTTACGATTAAACGCGACGACTGGATACGTGATCGCTTTGCCGGGCGGGTAATGTTCCCGGTTCATAACCTTGCCGGACGGGTAATTGCGTTTGGAGGCCGTATTCTAAAGGAGGATAAAAACACTGCCAAATACCTCAATTCGCCCGAGTCGGAAATTTACCACAAAAGCAAGGTAGTTTACGGTATTTTTCAGGCAAAACGCGATATTTCGAAAGCCGATAAATGTTATCTGGTTGAAGGGTACACCGACGTACTTTCGATGCACCAGGCGGGAATTGAAAATGTTGTTGCTTCGTCGGGAACTGCCTTAACTGCCGATCAAATCAGGCTGATTAAAAGGTTTACACCTAACATTACTATAATTTACGATGGCGATGAGGCAGGAATAAAAGCCTCGCTCCGTGGGATTGACCTGGTTTTGGAGGAAGGAATGAATGTTAAAGTATTGCTTTTACCTACAGGAGAAGACCCCGATTCGTTTGCAAAAAAAATGGGTGCCTCGGGTTATTTGAACTATATAAACGAAAACGAAACCGATTTTATTCAGTTTAAAACCCGCCTGCTTTTAAAAAGTACCGAAAACGACCCAGTTGCAAAAGCCAGGTTAATAACCGATGTAATCCGCTCGGTGGCTGTAATCCCCGATACCATTACCCGCTCGGTTTATATTAAGGAATGCAGTAAACTGCTCGATGTAAACGAGGAAGTTTTATATACCGAGGTTCAAAAACAGAAAAGAAAACAAAACGATGATCTCAGAATCAGCGGAATCAGGGAAGAAACGCGCAAGGCGGCGCGGCAACCCGAAATTCCAAAAGAAATTCAACCTGCTCAGTTTCTCGAAGAGGAACTTGTATTCCTGAGGTTCCTTCTAAAATTTTGTAATTTTTCGCTTTTTGAACTTGAAGGCGAAAATCCGGGAGAAACAAGATTAATAAGTGTGGGCGAATTTATGATTTCAGAGCTGGAAAAAGATGATTTGATATCGCAAAACGAGCTTTTCAGGATAATTTTCAACGATGTAAAAGAGAATTTGGAAAATAAAATTTTCGATCCCTGGAAACATTTTGTATATCATTCCAACAGCGAAATAAGTGCACTGGCAACCGATTTACTTTCCGAAAAATTTATCGAAAGCAATATCTGGAAAAGGGGCGGGGGATTTACCGAAAAGGAAGAAGACATCCTGGATTTGTTGGTCCCAAAAATAATTAACGAATACAAAGCCCGCAAAATAAGACTGATGCTGCCCACAATTGAAAATGAAATAAATAAGGCCTTTTTGGAAAACGACTTTGAAAAAGTAATCGACGAACAATCGAAATACATGAACCTGAAAAGGGTAGAAAAAGATTTATCGGAGAAATTGGGCAACCGGGCTATGAATTAGAACTTGAATAGTGTAAAAAAATGGTTAACTTTACTTTCGTAATTAATTTTTATGAACAGTAAAAACATTGATATTGAATATTTAAAAAATGAATTGGTCTCCAGGCTAAAAATCTTAAATCCGGAAAAAATAATTTTGTTCGGGAGTTATGTTTACGGCAATCCTGATGAAAACAGCGATCTGGATATCTGTGTTGTTAATTCGGGCAATTCAACAAAAACAGAGAAAAAAAGGGCTGTACGGTCGTTGTTAAAAGATATGAAATTTGCAAAGGATATCTTAACTCCTTCAAAAGAAGAATACGATTTTTATAAAAACGAATTTGGTTCGGTGTACAAGGAAATTGAAGAAAAAGGCAAAGTACTGTGGTCGGTTTCGTAAAATATTATGAAATATTATTGCAGAAAGCGGCTGTTGATATCCGTTCTGCAACAATTTTAAACAACGATTTTCAAAATGGAAATTCGGCACTGGATATTGAAGTTATATTGTTTCATCTTCAACAGGCAGCCGAGAAATGTTTGAAAGCTATGTTATCATTTCATCAGATTAATTACCAAAAAGTTCATGATTTGGAGGTGTTGGTAAACCTGATTACTGACAACAAAATTCCATTACTAATAAATTCAACCCGGTTAATTGATTTAAGTGATTTTGCCGTTGAAGGCCGTTACTCGGTTATTCATGACGATTTAATTGATGCTGAGCAATATTTTAAAGAAATTAATCAGTTGTATCAACAAGCGAAAGATTTTATTTCAACCAAATAATATCTGACAGAAATAAAACCAATCTATGCGAACACTTTTTATCGAAAACCGCGAAGAAATCGACAAAATAATCAGAGAATGCAGAACATGTTTTCTTGCAATGTCAGACAACGATTTGCCGTATGTTTTACCCTTGAATTTTGCTTTGGATGGCAATTCAGTAATCCTTCATTCGGCTCAAAGCGGTAGAATGTGGGAAACACTGAAAAAAAATCAAAACGTTTGTATCAACTGGATAATTGGCGAAGATTTGGCCTGGCAGGATGTGAAAGTTGGGTGCAGTTACCGTGTAAAATCGAAATCGGTGTTGGTGGAAGGAAAGGTTGAATTTGTTGTTGATTTTGATGAAAAAACCCGCTGCATGAATTTAATGATGGGCCAGTACAGCGATCGCGAATTCAAATTCAGCAAACCGGCCATTGAAAATGTAGGAGTTATCAAAGTTGCTATTGAAAAAATTTCGGCAAAGGAATTTGGGGCAAAACCGGTTATGCCATGGAATAGTTAAAAACAACAGGAATGATATTTGTAACAGGCGGAACAGGATTGGTTGGGGCGCATTTGCTGTACGAACTAATTTCTACAGGAAATAAAGTAAAAGCCCTTAAACGCGAAACAAGCAATTTAAGGCAGGTGCTAAAAACATTCTCGTATTATTCCGAAAATTCTAAAGAACTGTTTAACCAAATTGAATGGGTTGAAGGCGATATTCTCGATTATTTCGCTCTGGAAAAATTATTGGTAGGGGTTTCCCAAATTTATCATTGTGCGGCAATCGTTTCATTTAATCCTGATGAACGGCAGAAAATGATTGCCAACAATGTTGATGGAACCTCGAATTTAGTAAATGCCGCCATCGAAAACGGGGTGAAAAGGATTTGCCATGTCAGCTCAATTGCTGCATTGGGCAGACTCGATGACAATCAATTTGTGACAGAAGATACCAAATGGGTTCCTACAAAAAAAATATCGGGGTACTCTGAAAGTAAATTTTTTTCGGAGACCGAAATCTGGCGCGGAATTGAAGAGGGATTGGATGCGGTTATTGTAAATCCATCGATAATATTTGGGCCAGCCAACTGGGAAAACGGCAGCGCCAAAATGTTTAAAACCATTTGGGATGGAATGAAGTTTTATACAAATGGAATTACCGGTTTTGTCGATGTGAAAGATGTTGTGAAAGCAATGATTTTACTGATGGATGAAACAAATTTTGAAGCCGCCAAAAATCAACGCTTTCTGTTAAATTCAGAAAATTTGAGTTACAAAAACGTTTTTTGCCTGATTGCCGATGCTTTGGATAAACCCCGGCCTAAAATTTATGCTTCCGATTTTTTATTGAAGCTCGTTTGGCGGTCGGCAAAAATTGCCAGTTGGATAACCCGGAAACCTCAGGCAATAACACGCGATGTTGTTGCAAGCTCAAATGTGGTCAACAATTTTGATGGAAGTAAAATTGTAAAACAATTTAATTTTAAATATCTGCCAATTGCAGAATCTATTAAACGTACAGCAGAATTTCTAAAAAAGGAAATGAAGAATTCATAAAAAAATTACAGTTGTTCTTATCTATCCCCTGCGGGGAGATTAAGAGGGGCTTCTTTTACCCATGAAAAACCAAAAGAGGTGTGTGTGTATGAAAAATCATTCGTTTTGCAAGGCTCGGATTAAACAACCGTGTAATCATATTTCGTTTGTGTGTCGTTAACGAAATAATATCGACATTCTCATTCTGAATGTATTTTTCAAGCGATTCTAAAACGTCAGTTCCAACTATTAAACGGCATTCAAATTCAAAACCTTTATATTTTTCGTGTAGAACGTCTTTCATACCTTCCAGCCGCGCCATATCCCAGCCATCTCCCTGTGGTTGGCCAACATGGACACATTTCAATTTAATATTATAAGGTTTCAGCAACTGCATTAGTTTGTCGAGTGAAGCAAAATCTTTCTCATCGAAATTGGTGGCGTACAATACATTCGAAAAATTATTCAGCGTTTCTTCGGGCGTATCTTCCGGAACTATCATTACAGGCACAGTTGAATTGTACATTATATCGGCGGCAATACTGCCCAGCGTTCCGTAAGGGGCATTGCTTCCGCCACTTCCCATTACTATCAGTTGCGAATGGTATTTCTGTGCAAATGCCAGAATATCCTCATCAGGATAACCCGATTTGATAATATATTCAGGAGATACCGATTTCCATTTGTCCTGACCGATGTCTTTAGCCATTTTGGTTACAAACTTTTGGAATTCCTTATTTGCATTTTCTTCCGAATACTCCATTTTAGCGAGCAATGAAGAGTCGTAAGCATAAATGTCGCTAAACGGAATCGAATGGATTACCGGATTAATGTAACAATGCATCAGCATGAGTTTTGAATGAATTTGTCCCGCAAGGTTTACTGCCATTTTACATGCTTTTTCGCAGTGTGCCGAAAAATCAACCGGGACTAAAATATGGCGTTCTTTTTTATCTGATTTCGATTCTTCCATAAATGGTTTAACGCCAAGCATATCTTCCAAAACAGGTATTGCCTTTTCAATATCCTTTTCCAGAATTTTTACGCGAACAGTTGACACTACAGAACCTTCAATTAAATTAATGTCTTCGAGATCGCAATCAATATTTTCTGCCTCTAAACGCATTTTTAAAATTTGTGCTTTGGAATAGGGCAGTGTGACTATGGTAATTAAATTTTCTTCCATGGCGTAATGTTTTAAGATGAACACTGTTTCTATTGCATTTATTCGGGCTTCGCAAAAATAGGTTTCATAAATTTATGATAAAAAAAGGGCGATACAAAATTGCATCGCCCTTTAGGTGTATTATTAATAATTCCTCCGGAATTAAATTCCGAAGGCTTTTTTAATTGTTGTTACATAATCGAGTTTTTCCCAGGTAAACAGTTCAACCTCTTTTTTAACTGCCGGGAAATAGGGAGAAACAAAAGTTTTTACCACTTTTTGAGGTTCGCGTCCCATGTGGCCGTAGGCTGCAGTTTCCTCGTAAATCGGGTTGCGAAGTTTCAGTCTTTCTTCAACGGCTTTTGGGCGCATGTCAAATAACTTGTCAACCATTTCGGCAACTTTACTGTCGGGCATGTTTACTTTCGATTTTCCGTAGGTGTTTACAAAAATATTCATTGGTTTTGCTACGCCAATGGCATACGAAACCTGCACAAGCACTTCGTCTGAAACGCCTGCGGCAACTAAGTTTTTGGCAATGTGACGGGCTGCATAAGCGGCCGAGCGGTCAACTTTCGATGGGTCTTTGCCCGAAAAAGCGCCACCGCCATGGGCGCCTTTTCCGCCGTAGGTATCGACAATAATTTTACGGCCGGTCAACCCGGTATCGCCATGTGGCCCGCCGATTACAAATTTGCCGGTGGGATTTACATGATAGGTAATGTCGTCACCGAAAAGCGCTTTCACACGGTCGGGCAAAGTAGTCAAAACACGCGGAACAAGGATATTTATGACATCCTCTTTGATTTTTGCCAACATTATTTCGTCAGCTTTCAATTGAGCTTCAACCGTGTTGTTTTCGGGTTTGGCAAAATCATCGTGCTGTGTCGAAACCACAATCGTATCGACACGGGTTGGAACATCCTCTTCACTGTATTCGATGGTTACCTGCGATTTTGAATCGGGGCGGAGGTAAGTCATCACTTTTCCTTCGCGGCGAATTGCAGCCAGTTCGAGCAGCAGTTTGTGCGAAAGTTCGAGCGAAAGCGGCATGTAATTATCGGTTTCGCTACAGGCATAGCCAAACATCATTCCCTGGTCGCCGGCGCCCTGGTCCATGGGGTCTTCGCGAACCACACCCCGGTTAATGTCGGGGCTTTGTTCGTGAATAGCCGAAAACACGCCGCACGAATCGCCGTCGAAACGGTATTCAGCTTTGGTGTAGCCGATACGGTTAATCACTTCGCGTGCAACTTCCTGCACATCGATGTAAGTTTCGGTTTTAATCTCACCGGCCAAAACTACTTGTCCGGTGGTAACCAAAGTTTCGCAAGCCACCTTCGAATTTGGGTCGAAGGCTAAAATTTTGTCCAGAATTGCATCTGAAATCTGGTCGGCAACTTTATCGGGGTGTCCCTCTGAAACCGACTCGCTTGTAAATAAATAACTCATAATCCCATAATTTTTTTGCTGAACGGATTCAGCGCGTTAAACATTAAATGATAAAACTGCGGGATGCTCGATTGATACTGAAAAATGCGATTGTTTTAGCGTTTTTTTCATGTGGTTGCAATCAATCTCAAATCTTTCCACGTAGTGGCACAAAAATACAATTCTTATTTTGAATAAAAAAAGAGTTTTTTGAATTATTTTAAAATTGGGTGAGTTGGCGAAAAACATTCTCCAAATTCTGTTGTTTTTCATGCAGTGTTATCAGGTTTAAATTATTCTGAACAGCAAACTGAAAAATAGCCGGCCTGATATCCTGCACACCTTTTGATTCAATTTCCCACAGATTTCGGTCCAGGGCAGCGCTTTTAACTCCTTCAACCCTCAACAATTTTTCCAGGTTTACTGGCGCCGAAAATTCAGCAACAATTACCTGGTTACGGTTTATTTTGCCTGATTTTATTTCATCAATTCCGCCATCGGCAACAATTTTCCCTTTATTGATAATTATTACCCGGTTACAAACGGCTTCAACTTCCTGCATAATGTGCGACGAAAGCATTACAGTTTTTTCGCGGCTGATTTCGCGTATTAAATGTCTGATTTCTTCCAACTGGTTGGGGTCGAGCCCTGTTGTAGGTTCGTCTAAAATGAGTACCGAAGGATCGTGAATAAGCGCCTGTGCCAGTCCTACCCGTTGCCTGTACCCTTTCGAGAGCGCCCGTATTTTTTTGTGCTGTTCGTCGCCAAGCCCGGTCAGTTCGACCATTTCGGCAACGCGCTGTTTTGTGTTTCTCAGTTTGTAAAACCCGGCTGTTATTTCCAAAAACTCTTTCACATACAAATCGGTGTAGAGTGGGTTATGTTCGGGCAGATAGCCTATATTTTTTCTGATTTCAAGATTTTTCGAAACTATTTTTTGTCCGTTAACAACCACTTCGCCCGAATCGGAAGGCATAAAGCCGGTGATAATTTTCATCATCGTAGATTTTCCCGCGCCGTTCGGACCTAAAAAACCGACTAATTCACCTTTTTTTATTGAAAAACTTACCTCATCAAGGGCCTTTTGCTTTCCAAATAATTTCGTTATGTGTCTCGTTTCTACGCTCATGCATTTATATTCGAAAACAAAAATAGTCTATTCTTTTTATATTAAAAGCATTAAACTAAATTTGCACTTCAGCAAAAGAAAGTTAACAAAATGAAAGATCGTCATTTTAATTATATAGAGGATTTAACTAAATACGAACGCCAGAAAACCTGGGAAGTGAACATTGGAGGTGTGCCGATGGGAGGAAACAACCCAATCCGGATTCAGACCATGACTGATACCGATTCGAAGGATACCGACGCGACTGTTGAGCAGTTGGTTCGGGTGATTAAAGCCGGCGCCGATTATGTCCGCGTTACAGTAAAAGGGCTTAGCGATGCCGAGAACCTGAAAAACATTAAACGCGAACTTGTTGCAAGGGGTTATAATACGCCACTTATCGGCGATATTCATTTTAATCCGAAACTGGCAGAAATTGCGGCAAAAAGTATTTCTAAGGTCAGGATAAATCCCGGGAATTTCTACGATAAACGTGCTCAATTCAAAAACAAACTCTATTCCGATGATGAGTATAAACAAGAGCTTATAAAAATTGAAGAACAGTTTATCCCTTTTCTTGAAATACTAGAAGAGACAAAAACTGCCATGAGGATTGGCGCCAATCATGGCTCACTCTCCGACAGGGTAATGAGCCGTTATGGCGATACGCCCACTGGAATTGCCGAATCGGTAATGGAGTTTCTTAGGATTTGCCAAAAAGTGAATTTCACAAATGTGGTGGTTTCCATTAAATCTAGCAATACCCGTGTTATGCTTTATGCCGTGCGCTATTTGAATTACAAAATGCGGCTCGAAGACATGAAATATCCCTTTCACCTGGGGGTTACCGAAGCAGGTGAAGGCGAAGACGGAAGAATAAAATCGGCCGTCGGAATTGGAGCTTTGCTTGCCGATGGAATTGGCGATACAGTGAGGGTTTCGTTAACCGAAAATCCGATAAAAGAAATTCCGGTGGCGATAAAACTGGTGAACCATTTTAAAACCTACGAAAATCACCAGCCAATTACTGCGCCAATGACCGGACAGACCAATCCGTTTGAATACGAGCGCCGTTCAACCCGCCCGGTATTAAACATGGGCGACAAGCAACTACCGGTTGTTATTGCCGATTTGGGAGATCGCAGTTTAAGCGAAATGATCCCAATTCGAGGGAAATTGATACCCGACTATTTTCTTTCGGGTAATAAGATTTTAGACGTCAAAGGCGAAGATTTTCCGATAATTTCGTTGGAAGAATATCTTTTTGAAAGTACCCGCTGGGGGAGGATGAAGTTTATTCGCACCGATAAAATGGAGTTCGACCGTTTTATGAATATGCACCCCGAAATTATTACAAAGCTGAAACAGACCCGCAAAACAGTACTTATTCTCGAAAGTTTTAACAAGAATCCGATGGCAGAACTCAGGGCATTCTTTATGGCCCTGGAAACTCACATCTGGAAAGTCCCGGTAATTATTTACCGCAGGTATAACGAGAGCGAACTTGAAGATTTGCAGATAAAAGCATCTGCCGATCTGGGCGCATTGTTCCTCGATGGTTATGGCGATGGGATTTGCTTATCGAACGATCATGAGAACATTACATTTACCGAACTGAAAGATCTCAGTTTTGGGATTTTACAGGCCAGCCGGATGCGGGTTTCAAAAACCGAATTTATTTCGTGCCCGGGTTGCGGACGCACACTTTTTAATCTCCAGGAAACTACACTTAAAATTAAACAACATTTTAAACATCTCGAGCACCTGAAAATTGGAATTATGGGATGCGTGGTAAATGGTCCCGGCGAAATGGGCGATGTTGATTATGGTTTTGTGGGAACAGGCCTCAACAAAGTTAATTTATATAAGGGATTGCAACCGGTAAAACGCCACATTCCTTTTGAAAATGCAGTTGAAGAATTGGAGCAGCTTATTCGCGAAAATGGTGATTGGAAAGACCCGATAGATTAAACTCTAAAATAATGGCAAAAACGTATTGGAAACCCGGAACAATAATTTACCCGCTTCCGGCAGTAATGGTAAGTTGTGGCGAAAATCCTGAAGAATATAATATTTTAACTATTGCTTGGACGGGCACCATCAACAGCGATCCGCCTATGTGTTATATTTCGGTCCGTCCCGGGCGGCATTCTTACGAAATTATTAAGCGCACCGGCGAGTTTGTTATCAACCTTACCACCGAAAAGCTGGCACAAGCTACCGACTGGTGTGGTTGCAACTCGGGCAGAAAATACAACAAATGGAAAATGATGGATCTTACCCCGGCTCGCGCAAAAATTGTAAAAGCCCCAATAATTCTCGAATCGCCTGTAAACATTGAATGTAAGGTTAAAAATATTGTCGAACTGGGTTCGCATCACATGTTTGTTTCCGATGTGGTGAGCGTTTCGGTTGACGACGAATTTTTAAACCATGAACAGGCATTTAGTTTTGCCAAAGCCAATCCACTGGTTTACAGCCACGGTCATTATTTTGGGTTGGGTAAAAAAATCGGAAAATTTGGCTGGTCGGTCGAAAGAAAAAAGAAAAAATAGTTTCAATAAATGATAAATGCACAAAACAACCCCCTTTTGGGTGAGTTTAAAACACCGCATCAAACGGCTCCTTTTAATGAAATAAAGAATGAACATTTTATCCCGGCATTTCAGGAATCTATAAAACAGGGAGAAACCGAAATTGAGGCAATTGTAAAAAGCTCAGCTGTCACAACTTTTGAAAACACAGTTGTAGCTCTTGATAATTCGGGACGATTACTGAATCGTACGGCTGGCATATTTTTCAACCTGATGAGTTCGGAAACAAACGATGAATTACAAAAAATTGCCCAGGAAGTATCTCCAATGCTTACCAAATTTCAAAATGATGTTAGTTTAAATCCGGCACTTTTCGAGAAAGTAAAAGCCGTTTATGCTCAAAAAGATAAACTTAATTTAAACGAAGAACAAAAAACCCTGCTCGAAAATTCGTATGTTAATTTTATTCGTCAGGGCGCAAATCTTTCTGATAAACAAAAAGAAAAGTTTAGGGAAATCAGTACCGGACTTTCAAAACTATCATTAACATTTAATGAAAATGTGCTGAAAGAAACCAATAGCTACGAGTTGCACATTACCGATAAAAGTAAGTTGACCGGATTGCCGGAAGGCGCTTTGGAATCTGCTGAAGGATTGGCAAAGTCGAAAGAAAAGGAAGGTTGGTTATTCAACCTGAATATGCCGAGTTATCTGCCATTTATGAAATATGCCGATAATAGGGAGCTTCGCAAAGAAATGAATTTTGCATTTAGTTCGAAAGCTTTTAAAGGCAACGAATTTGATAACCGGGAAAACGTAAAGAAAATTGCAGCATTGCGTTTGGAAATGACCAAATTGCTGGGTTACGAAAATTATGCTGTTTATGCTTTGGAACGCAGAATGGCAACCAATCCGGCCGGTGTTTACAAACTTCTCGACGATTTATATGAAGCTTCATTTAACAAGGCTAATCAGGAAAAAACCGAAACACAGGATTATGCCAAAAGAAATGGTTTCGATGGTGAAATAATGCCATGGGACTGGACCTATTACACTGAAAAACTGAAAGTTGAAAAATTTGATTTGAACGACGAAATGCTGAAACCCTACTTCGAATTAAATAAAGTTATCGACGGAGTTTTTGGCCTGGCAACCGGGCTTTACGGAATAACATTTAAACAAAACAAAAATATTCCGGTCTATAACGAAGAAGTTGTTCCGTATGAAGTTTTTGATGCCGACGGGAAGTTTTTATCAGTCCTTTACACCGATTTTCATCCACGCCCCGGAAAACAGGGCGGCGCCTGGATGAACGATTTTAAGGGACAATGGAAAGAAAACGGCACCGATTCGAGGCCGCATATTACCATTGTAATGAATTTTACCCGCCCAACCGAAACCAAACCTGCGCTTTTAACTTTCGATGAAGTGGAAACGCTAATGCACGAATTTGGCCATGCATTGCACGGAATGCTGGCCAATTCAACTTATTCAGGTTTGTCGGGGACCAATGTTTACCGCGATTTTGTAGAGCTTCCATCGCAAATTATGGAAAACTGGGCGGTTGAAAAAGAATTCCTCGACCGTTTTGCTGTTCATTATAAAACCGGGGAAAAAATTCCTGCCGAACTGGTGAAAAAAATTGTTGATTCACAAAATTACCTTGCCGGATACTTATCAATTCGCCAGTTGAGTTTTGGTTATCTCGATATGGCATGGCACACGATTGAAAAACCTTTCGAAGGCAATGTGAAAGAGTTTGAAGAAAATGCCTGGGAAAAAACGCGGATTTTCCCCGAAATTCCCGGGGTTTGCATGAGTACCCAGTTTGGGCACCTCTTTGCCGGAGGTTACGCCGCCGGCTATTACAGCTACAAATGGGCCGAAGTGCTGGATGCCGACGCTTTTAGTATTTTCAAAGAAAAAGGACTTTTTAACAAAGAAGTTGCCAAATCGTTCCGTGAAAATATTCTCGAAAAAGGGGGCACCGAGCACCCGATGGTTCTGTACAAACGTTTTCGGGGCCAGGAACCCACGGTTGATGCATTACTTGGGAGAAGCGGGCTGAAATAGGACCTGGAAAATTTCCCATCCTTCTTCTTCAAAGGGGGGGTCAGCTTTAGCTGGGGATGGTTCTTGTACCGATTATCAGCCGGGAAAATACAGATATTTCAACAACCTTTTGGACAAAAAAATAGCCCCGCAAAATGCGGAGCCACTTCAATATTTTAGTTTTGAAACAATTACGATTCAATCATTTTTTGATAGTCATCAGCAGAAAGCAGTTCGTCAAGTTCCGAAGGATCGGCCAAAATTATCTTTATCATCCATCCGGCATTGTACGGATCTTTGTTTATCAGTTCGGGCTCGTCGGCAAGCGCCTGATTAACTTCAATTACCTGGCCCCCTACGGGCATAAACAGATCTGAAACAGTTTTAACAGCTTCAACAGTACCAAAAGTATCGCCTTTTCCCAGGTGTTCCCCTTCGGTTTCAATTTCAACAAAAACCACATCGCCCAGCTCGCCCTGGGCAAAATCGGTTACTCCAATAAAAACTACATCACCTTCTACGCGAACCCACTCGTGATCTTGCGTATATTTTAATCCTGCAGGAATATTCATATCAAAGATTCTTTAAGTTGTGCCCAAAAATAATATTTTTTACTGAAAGAAACAGCCATAAAAATCAGCCAATTCAAAATTTGTTTACATTATTTGTCATGTTTACCCTAAAATAAATGGTTCCCATTTTGTATAATTGTAAAAACTAATCAGAAAAATGTTTTCCGAAAAAGCAGGTCATATAAAGGAATTGAACAGAGTTGCAAAGAACTTAATTAACCAATTCTCCAGTTACCGTATTTTTGCCTTTTACGGAAATATGGGCGCCGGTAAAACCACATTCATTCAATCGGTTTGTAAAACGCTGGGGTCTGACGATAATGTTACAAGCCCAACTTTTGCATTAATCAACGAATATAAAACCAGCAAGCAGCAATCGGTTTTTCATTTCGATTTTTATCGCATCAACCATATTGAGGAAGCATTTGATTTGGGATATGAGGACTATTTTTACAGCGGAAATTACTGCCTGATTGAATGGCCGGAAATGATTGAACCATTGCTCCCTGAAAATATAGTAAAAGTAAAAATCGAAGTTGCCGGTGATGGAACCCGCCATATTTCGGCTGAGATAGTTTGAGGCCGATTTCAGAAAAACCTTCTGTTTTCGTTACTGAACCTGATTATTTCAACTCAATTTCGGTCATTTTGAAAATTCCGCTTTTGAATGTAACTTGTTGACCGTTTAAAACGATATAAAACCAGGAATAAATCAATAGGAAAAAATGACATCACAGGAAAAATCAAAAGAGAATCATCTGATTTCGAAAACAATGCTCATGCCGCAGGAAGAGATGCTGGAAGTGAAGAAAAGAGGACAGAAAATAAAAATCGGCATCCCTTCTGATTTTTCCAAAATTGAATACCGCGTTCCACTTACGCCGCAGGCCGTTGATTTGCTGGTTTCGTACGGACACGAAATATTAATCGAAACCAACGCCGGAAAATCGGCCAGTTATTCAGACCAGGCATACAGTGAAGTAGGCGCAACCATAGTCGAAAACAGTTCTGAAATCTTTCAGTGCGATATTATTTTACGCATTTCGCCTTTCAGCAGCGAAGAAATCGACCTGCTGCGCGGAAACCAGGTGATTCTTTCGAGCATGCAGCCACATGCACATTGCAGGGAAACCATCCAGAAAATGATGCAAAAAAAAGTAACCGCAATTGCTTTTGAATATCTCGAAAACGAAGATGGCTTCATGCCATTTGTGCATCAAATGAGCCAGATTGCCGGTGTAACTTCTATTACCATTGCCAGCGAATATTTAAGTAAATCGCGCAACGGCAAAGGTGTGCTTTTTGGCGAAGTTACCGGAGTTACCCCGGCCGAACTTGTGATTATCGGGACAAGTACAGCAGCAGAATATGCAGCCCATGCAGCGCTCGGACTGGGTATTTTTGTTAAAGTTTTTGATACCTCGGTTTACGAATTGAGCAAGCTGGAAGAAAAGCTGGGCCGCCGGATTTTTACATCGGTTTTTTATCCCAAAGTCTTACAGAAAGCGCTGATTTCGGCCGATGTAGTAATTGGCGCTATGCCGTTTAACACCTCTCTGAAATTTAAAGTTTCGGAAGAGCTGGTGAAACAGATGAAGGAAGGCTCGGTGATTATTGATTTGAATGTGAGCCAGGGTGGTTGTTTCGAAACTTCGGAATGCACCGATTTTAATAACCCAACCTTTGTAAAACATGGCGTAGTGCATTACTGCGTTCCAAATTCGCCGGCATTGGTGGCCCGCACAGCTTCCATTTCAATGAGCAATATTTTAATCCCCGTTTTACTCTCCATTAGCGACGACGGGGGCGTTAACAACTACATACAAACCTCGAAGGGATTTCGGAAAGGAGTTTATATTTATCACGGCATACTCACCAACCAGGAGATTGGTTATCGTTTTAATATTCAGGCAAAAGACATCGATTTGTTGCTTGCCATATTCTAAAATGGTTTGATTTACAAACCAAATTGCATCAATTGATTTTTCAGAAAACGGAGATCTGCGGTTAAAAATGCTCCAATTTTCTCCATGCCCATTGACGTTTCTTTGTTGCCATGTTCTGCGCCGCCCAAATCATACTCGTAATGAATGGAAATTGGAGCTTCAATATTCATCGGTTTGTACAACTCAAAATACTTCTTAAAATCAACCATTCCTTCTCCCAGCGGAACATTCACAATTTGCCATTTGCCATTTTCACTTTTCTGCCAGATAAAATCCTTGATATCGGTAGTTTGAATCCAGGGTGCAAGCAGTTTCATTCCAAGCGGCCACGATACGCCGCCTTCAACCGTGGCATGCCTTATATCGTACTGAACCCCGATAAACTCGGGGTCGCAATCTTTTATAAGATGGTACAAATCCCAAACCGGGCCGCCAACTCTAATTCCCGAGTGGTTCTGGTAGTTGCCCGAAACCCCGTATTCGCGGTTCAGCTTTTCCAGTTTTTCGAATGAGCGTTTTATTTCGTCGAGATTTTGGGGCATCGGTTTGCCTGCATCGTAATCGAAATAACCCATCCGGTAATATTTTATGCCCAAATTAACCATTGTTTTTAAAATCGGGCGGGTAAACCGATCCTCCGAATTATTAATATTGGTAACAATCATATTCGAATTGACGCCCTCTTTCCGAAGAGCCTTGACTGCTTTTGGCAAATCGGTTTCCACATTTTCGGGCAAAACCTGGCCACCGCTCCGAACTGTTAAATCGGCTCCATCAAAACCTTGTTTGGCCACCAGAACGGCCATTTCATCATAACTCAAAAACTGAAGGCACTTGGTAAAAATATGGATTGGGCGGATTGAGTCAGCCGCTTCCGGCACCGGTTGAATGTCATTCGTCAATCCAAACGCGTTTAATCCTGCCGAAACGCCGACAATAGCTGTTGTTCCTTTTGTAATAAACTCACGACGGGTATTGGTTTTCATTGGTTTAAATTTTTGGATTCGGGCGATTAAATTAGTAAAATTTTGGTGATAAACGGTGCAGTATTTTTATGAATCCTAGTTTGAGATTATCAAATTTCCCAAATAAGTTTTTTCCCAAACCCAAGCCGGTTATCTGTCATTTTTATGTAGTTAAGTTGAACAACCCACAGCGAAGTTTTCATTAAAATAGCAAACGGGAACCTTTTCAGATAAGCATATTTTGCCTTTTCAGCCAGTTCTCCGGCTGGAATTTCCATGATACCCCTGAATTGAATTCCCTGAATTTTGCCTACAACACTGGTTTCCAAAACAATGCTCCCGGCAACTTTTGTATTGACTAAAACATCCTGGACGTGTTTGGTAGCATCATCCGAAGTAAAAACAAAACAGTCTTCATCTTCGAGATAAACATAAAAACAGTTGGCGCACCACGGATTATTTCCGACACAGGTTGCCAGTGTTAAAACATGGTGTTTTCGGATAAAATCAACAATTCGTTTTTCGGGATGATTCATTGTTTTAAATTTGGCTAAAAATAGGTGTATCTTTTTTATAAGACAAATTGTAATTAGATTTGAACCTCGGGTATTGAGAAAAATTTTAAACAACGAAAATATGGCAACAGTAAAAACAATTTATCTGGGCGACTTGCGCACCGAAAACGAACATTTACAATCGGGGAACAAAATATTGACCGATGCACCCACCGACAACCAGGGAAAAGGCGAATCGTTTTCACCAACCGATATGCTGGCGACCGCACTTGGCAGTTGTATCATGACCATCATGGGAATTAAAGCCCGCGACAATGGTATTGATATCAAAGGAACTGAAATCGAGGTCACAAAAATCATGGCATCCGACCCGAGGCGGGTTGCTGAAGTTGTGGTTGAATTCACTTTTCCGAAAAATAATTATTCCGAAGAAGAAAAAAAGCTGATTGAAAGTGTTGCGGGAACCAGCCCTGTGCCGCTGAGTTTGCACCCTGAGCTGAAACAGACGATTAAGTTTAATTGGTAAACGTTTGTTTAGAGTTTCGAGTTCAGAGTTCAGAGTTCAAAGTTGTTTCCGGAGTTTGACGTGATGCAGGGATTATTTCTTTATTTATGATTTTAAAAAACCTTATTCATTTTCTTAAAAACCTTAGTAGCAAAGCGATTAACCCACGTAAAAACCTTAGTTAGCTTATTTTTCAAATAGAGTACAAAAACCTGCTTTTACTGTTTCACAATTTTTACATCGGTGACGCCGGTATTTGTTGCAACGCGCAGAATATAAAAACCCGCAGGAATGCCAGGCCATTTAAAATTTATTTCCTTGCCCGAATATTGTTTTACCAGTTTACCAACGGGCGAATATAGTTGAGCATAAACCATTTCCTGTCCGGCTGGCAGAACAACCGAGAAACTTCCGGTAAAAGGATTTGGAAAAACTGAAACTTTATTCAAATCAGGATCAACTTTGGCATTTACAATTTGCGAAGTTTTTGAAACCAGCCAGTAATCGGGGTCAATTTTTAGTTCTGCCACTTTGAAATCAACATTTACAATAAATTCCTGATTAATTGTTGTGTTCACTAATCGGAAATCGGTAGAATCGGTTCTGCCGGCATTGTAAACCCGCACCGGAACCGGCATTTCGAAAAAACCAACCGATGGGTGCGACGATGTTTGCGAGAGCGTAATTTTTAAACTTCCATCTTCAATTGGAGCAAACTCAGCCGAATATACCGGAAATCCCTCGCCGTAAAACCAGTCGTTGAAAAACTCTGTGAACGTTGTATCACCGGCGATTTCCATGTGCTTAACAAATTGGGAAGTGCGGGCAAAACCATTGGCAATTTCAGGATCATTAAAGTAGTTTCTAATCCCGGTAAAAAAATCATCATCACCTAAAATCCAGCGCAACATGTGCAGTAAATAGGCGCCTTTCGAATAAGACAACCTCCCGTTGAAAATTGACCCAATATTGGTTGTATCTTGTACATAAACCGAACCGCCAGGCCTGCTTACAATGCGTTCGACATTTACTTTTTTATAGCGGGGCCACCAGTAGCCATTCTGCAGGTTTTCGTAAACAAGCCCTGTCATGTAAGTGGCAAAACCTTCATTTAGCCAGATATCGTGCCACGAGCCACAGGTAATATAATTGCCAAACCACTGGTGCGCCAGTTCGTGTGATATCAGTTCGTAATTAAAGTCGTACATAAAACTCATGGTTTGGTGCTCCATGCCGCCACGCCAGCCAAATTGTGCATGTCCGTATTTTTCGTTTGCAAAGGGGTATTCGCCAATTAATTGATTGTAAAGTTGAATAAATTCGGCTGTTACAGGGGTTTCGCCTTTTGCTTTTTCCAGGTTTTCAGGATAAACGTAATTTAAAATTTCAATTTTCCGCCCATCTTTCAACTCCAGCCAATCGGAATAATTGGCGTAGTTGGTAACTGCAATGGCTACCAAATAAGTGGTAATTGGGTGACGGTGTTTCCAGTGCATTTTTCGAAATCCGTTTTCAACAGTTTCAGAAACCAGGATTCCATTGCTTGCAGTCCGGTACATTTCGGGCGAAGTAACAATTACATCGATGGAATCGATTTTATCAACCAGCGATTGTTTGCAGGGCCACCATTCCATCGCCCCATAGGGTTCTGAAAGTGTCCAGATGATTGGGATTCCGGCATGTGCCCCTTTTGTAAATGAACCAAATCCGTTGATTTCAGGTTCAGGTTCGCCCTGGTAAAAAACATGGACCGAATCGGGTTGCAGGTTTTGTAACGGTTGTTTTAACTGAATAAGAAGTTTGTTTTCGTTTTGTATGAAATGAATTTTCTGTTTGTTTTTAACCACTGAATCAACAGTTATTGTGTCATTCAAATCAAACTCAATTTCGGCTAAATTATCTATCTGACTGATAAAGTATGAAGTAACAACTCCCTTGATATACTTGACATTTGGATTGATTTCCCATTCCATCCTCTGATAAACCAAATCGTAACGGGCATAATTCCGGCTTTCCTTAAATGTCGATTTCAGGAGAAATTTTTGCCGTTCCTGCAAGGCCATTTTATCTGTAAAATCAGGGTCGGGTCCCTGGGCAAACGCAAAAATTGGCACAAGTAGAAAAAATACTATGGATTTAATGATTTTGAGCATGGCCCAAAGTTAAAGTATTTTATTTCAACCTGCCGTCCATATATCCACTGTTTTCGGGTTGAAGCGGGAACTTTACAGGTTTATTGTCTCTTGTTGATCGGTAAATGGCAGTAAACAATTCCACTGTCCGGCGGCCATCTTCGCCGGTTACCAATGGTTCGGAGTTGTTTTCAATTGCCTGCAGAAAATCTTCAATCTGTTTTTCCATATAATAAACCATCGGGTCGATTTTATTGAAATGGGTTGTATCTTCTGACTTCCATTTAGCCAGCATTTCTTCTTCTCCCGGAACTGTCCAGATATCATTTATGGGTGGTTCCAGAATTCCCTGCATTCCGGCAATAAACATGGCGCCGCCGTCGGTTTGTACGCCTACCGAAGCGCCATTTTCTCCATGCACATGCACCTTTCCGTAAATTCCGGGTTTTTCCGAATTGCTGACAATGATATTCCCGATTCCCCCATTTTTGAATTTTACAATGGCAACCGCTGTATCTTCCACTTCAATGTACGGGTGATTCAGGTTTTTCCACAACCCGAAAACCTCGTCGATTTCGCCCATGAACCAAAGCAATAAATCGAGTTGGTGTGGAGCCTGGTTGACCAAAACACCACCGCCTTCCATCTTCCACGTGCCGCGCCATTCGTCGGCGTCGTAGTAATTTTTGTCGCGCCAGCCAAGCATATTGATTGTACCAAAAACCGGTTTTCCGATTTTCCCAGCTTCTATGGCGGCTTTCACCCGTTTTACAGGTTCATACCAGCGCCGCTGACTGATTACGCCCAGTTTAACCCCGGCTTTTTTGCAGGCTTCAATAATTTTATCGGCATCTTCAAGAGTTGATGCCAGTGGTTTTTCAACCAAAATATTTGCCCCGGCTTGTGCAGCTTCTAAAACAGGCTGTAAATGAAATGGATGCGGGGTGCAAACAATTACGAGATCAATTTTTTCCCGCTTTACCATGTCCTTAATTTCAGCATAAAATGTTGTTCCGTACTGAGCAGCAAACAGTATAGCTGATTTTGGAGTTCGGCTCCAAACACCTGCCAGTCGTGCGTTTCTCAAATTCTGAATGGCTTTGGCGTGGAGGTGGGCTACTTTTCCGCAGCCGAGGATGGCGATGTTGAAGGGCGAGTTCCTGGTTTCGGGTTCCGGGTTCCGGGTTTGTGATTTTGCTGATATTTTCATTTGTGCATTGCAATTGCGGTGCATAGTTTGTCTTTTTTTCAAATTGCGGGCCTGGATGCACCTTTCAGTTTTTCTCGTTTCATTTTAAAGAAATCAATATTTAAGCATGATTCTCTTTCTTACTCCCCTCCTTTGGAGGGGCTGGGGGAGGCTGGTACTAAAATAACTTTGTTTAATCCGGGTTCTTTGTTGTAGAGCCTGTTAAACCAGTCGGCGCCTTCTGAAAGCGGTGCAACTGCCGAAATCATTTTATCGACACTGATTTTGCCGGAAGCCAGCAGGTCGAGCACCATTTCGTATTCGCCGTTAATGGCGCAACTCCCGAGCAGCGACAATTCGGTGGTAACCACTTTTTGCAGCGGAATGGTGACTTCGGGTTTCAGATTGCCAACCAAAACTGCGGTTCCACCTTTTCGCAAACTATTAATGCAAATATTTACCGTTTCGGAAATGCCAACCACCTCAAAACCAAAATCGGCGCCACGGTTTTTGGTCAACTCTTTAATTTTGTCTGAAAGATCTGAATCACTGCTTTTAAAGGTGTGTGTTGCCCCGAATTCCTTGGCCAGTTCCAGTTTTTGTTCGTCCAAATCAAGGGCGATTATTGGATTGGCGCCGGCAATTTGAAGCATTTTTACCACAAACATTCCAACCATTCCGGCACCAACAACCACGGCGCTTGCACCCTGTTGAATTTTGGAAATGTTTACCGCATGAGCGGCTACTGCAACCGGCTCGACCATGGCAGCTTGCTCAAAAGTTACATTATCGGGGAGTTTGTATAAAATATGGCTGGGAACTGTTACCAATTCGGCAAAAGCGCCGTGTTTGCGGTACTCGCCCGGGGAAACGCCCAACACTTTTCGGTTGTCGCTCAGGTTGTAGTGGCCTTTTCTTGTAAACCAGTCGTCGAGTGGGTAAATGGTTGAATCGAAAGTTACACGGTCGCCAATTTGCCAACCTGTAACATTTGCGCCAACGGCTGCAATTATGCCCGAAGCTTCGTGCCCCATCACAATCGGCGGTTTTCTGCGTCCTGTGCTGCCGTCCTTGCCGTGTACATCGCTGCCGCAGATTCCACAGGCTTTTACCTGAATCAGAACTTCGTTTGGTTCAATATCCGGTTCCGGAAAATCGCGGTAATTCAGTTGTTTGTAATCGTCTAAAACTAATGCTTTCATGGTTAAAGAATTGTCGGAAGTCCGAAGTTGGAAGCCCGAAGTTTAAAATTTACTACTGTTTCATTCGTGAATTTTGGTGTTTTAGTGATTTGGTGGCGAGAAAAATGCCACTAAAACTCAAAGTCACAAAATATCACAAAAAAAAGAATTTAAAAATCTTTTATCGCAAATGAATAAATTTCTCCTTTGGTTGTGTCTTTTGAAATCATTTTCCCCGAATATCTTAAATTCAATTTATTCCCTAAAATTGATTTTACATCAACAGAAATCAATTTCCCGTTTTCCCAGGCAATTATAAATTCAAAACCTCCCTTTCCTTTTATTCCTGAAATTTTTCCGGATGCAAGCGCCGAAGGAAGAGCCGGGAGAATGTCCTGGTAGAAATCGCCGTTTTCGTCGCGGAGGTGCGATTGCAGCAGCATTTCGGTAATTCCCGATGTTGCCCCGAAATTTCCGTCGATTTGGAATGGAGGGTGGGAATCGAACAAATTCATGTATAAGCCACCTTTGTCTTTCATATCCGTTTCCTGGGAAATGGAAGGAACCATCAGATTTTTCAGCAATAAAAACGAATGGTCGCCATCGAGCAGCCGTGCCCAAAAGTTGATTTTCCATGCCCGCGACCAGCCGGTTCCACCATCGCCGCGATGCGAAAGTGTAACTTTACAGGCTTCGGCCAGTTCTGGTGTTGTAAGCGGGTGAATTTCGCTTCCCGGGTGCAATCCCCACAAATGCGAGACATGTCGGTGTTGTTCTTTTGGATCGTCGTTATCGAGAAGCCACTCCTGCAACTGTCCGTGCTGACCGATTAGATTGGGTGCAATTTTAGCCCGTTTTTCCTTTAAAATTGAAGCAAAATCTGTATCCACACCAAGAATTTCTGCTGCTTCAATTGTGTTTGCCATCAACTCGCGAATAATCTGGTGGTCCATGGTTGGCGCCATAACCAAACCACCAAGTTCGGGACTGTTGCTGGGTCCGCTCACCAGCCATTTCGGATTTTTTGGATCAGGAACCAGGTATTCAGCAAAAAACCGGGAAGCCTCTTTTAAAATTGGATAAGCCGTATTTTTAAGATAATCAGTATTGCCCGAAAACTGATAATGCCACCAAACATGCTGGCTCAGCCAGGCGCCGCCGGTTGGCCATATACCATGATTGGCATGGTTGATTGGTGCCGCGCCCCGCCACAAATCGGTGTTGTGGTGCGCTACCCAGCCATTCATGTTGTAATGTTCTTTGGCCACGTTTTGTCCGGTAACCGCCAGTTCCTGAACCATTTTAATGAGTGGTTCGGCACATTCCGACAGATTTGTGATTTCCGAAGGCCAGTAGTTCATTTCGGTGTTGATGTTGATGGTGTATTTGCTGTCCCACGGCGGCGCCAAACGGTCGTTCCAGATTCCCTGCAAATTGGCGGGCTGTGTTCCGGGCCGCGATGAAGAAATGAGCAAATATCTTCCGTATTGATACAATAGTGCAACAAGTGATGGATCTTCGTCAGTTTTAAAAGAAATCAACCTTTCGTTGGTTGGCCGATTTGAAATTTCTGAAATTCCCAAATCAAATTCAACCCGTTTGAATAATTTCTGATAATCGGCAATGTGAGCAGCTTTAAGCGTTTCGAAGGATTTACCTTCAAGGGCGGCAAGGAATTTTTTGCAACTTTCAGCAGGATTGGCGCTGATATCGTTATAACTCACAAAGCTTGTTGCCGCAACCAGATACAAAATAGCCTTACTGGCATTTGTAATTTTAATGGAATTTTCGGTTTGAGCGATTTCACCCCCTTCATTCATAACTTTCAACCGGGCTTCAAAAATGAGTTTGCTTTCGGGATAAAGATATCTATCCATCCCCTTTTCCCTTGGATAATTGTTTGCCTTTCCTTTCAGAATAATTTCATTGCCATCAACAGAAACAGTATAGTTTGAATGCGGAGAATCCATGTCTATTGAGAAATTCAACGCCTCATCTTTTGATGATTCAAGGTGCAAAACAATCGATTGTTCGGGATTCGAAGCAAATACTTCGCGTTTAAATTTCACCCCGTCAACTTCGTAAGTAACAGA
Source organism: uncultured Prolixibacteraceae bacterium (assembly GCA_947085485.1). Classification (GTDB taxonomy): domain Bacteria; phylum Bacteroidota; class Bacteroidia; order Bacteroidales; family Prolixibacteraceae; genus Draconibacterium. Next base: position 36,690 of record CAMTWS010000005.1, on the reverse strand, counting down.
TGAAATGGCATCTTCCAAATCAAGTTTTCGCAGGTAATTGGCAGCATGTTCATGACCGGGAAAATTCAACAAAATATTCCCAAACGGTTCGTAACACTGCTGTCCAAAAGGTTGCGACATAAATTGTTCGTTAGCCAAATTTGTTGCTTCATCCTGTTTTCCTGCCCAAAGTAAATTTCTTATTTTATCGAGATACTGATATGCTCCCGGATGCGCATAATCGTGTGGTTGTCCGCTCCAAAGGGTTTCTTCGTTAAACTGAATGGTTTCGTTTTCAGTGCCGCCATAAATCATACCACCGAGCCGTCCGTTTCCAATGGGTAGCGCTTCTGTCCAATTTGAAGCAGGTTTGTCGTACCATAAAGTTAATGATGGATTTAATTCTTTTTCGGGTGTGGTGTGAGTGCACGAAATCAATAAAAATGTACAAAGCAGAATAGTCAGGTTGTTTTGAGTTTTCATCGGTAAGGAATTTCAATTTCCCAAACTTACAAAAAATTGATTATTGCAGCTTACAAATTATCGGGTTAAACGCTTATGAATACGCCATCACGTTGTTGCCAACTTTGAGGTTTTCCAAATCGCGGGGAAAGCAATAAAAAAAATGCCCTATTGGGGAAATGAAAATCAATATTGGAAAATTCACTGTGAAAAATGAATTTCTGTATCTATCTTTGAAAATTAACGATTTGAACAAAATTATACAGCACCCAATTATGAAACGAAGAAATTTTATTGAAAGACTTGGAATTACAACACTTCTGGGAACACTATTAACCAAAAATTCATTTGCTATGGGAGAGAAATCAGAAAATTGTGACTTGAAAAAGGGAGAGATACAGCACATGGTTATTTTCAATTTAAAGCATCAAAAAGATTCAGAAGAATCTCATCAATTTATTCAGGATGGAACAAGAATATTAACAGGAATTCCGGTAGTGAGGAACTTTCAAGCCTTTAATCAGGTCAGTAAAAAGAATAAATACCAGTATGGTTTTTCTATGGTTTTTACCAACCAAAATGATTATTCTACCTATAACAACCATCCCGATCATGTAGCATTCGTGCAAAATCGATGGATGAAGGAAGTAATTGATTTCCTTGAAATTGATTTTGAAAAATAAATCGATCAGATTCTTATTTTGAGGATTTAATTGTTATTCAGAGTATTCCAGTATTTGTACCAGTTTGTTCCCCTTGCCGGGCGGGAAATCATTTTTACTTCTTTATAAATTATGGTGTCTGCATTTATTCCGTAAGGTAAAACCGAAACGTTTTCTCCCCCATTTTCAACAAACATCGAATTCCCGATACAATCCCAGTCTTTCCAGGGACCATCGGTAATTTTACCAACATTGCTGACGGAGGCAATATTCAAGTTAAATTCTTTACAAACAGAGATAAAAGAATCGTGCCACATACCGCCATACGGTTCTTTAACATTGTCATAATCAGGAGGAACAGCCCAACTGCTTGGAAGCAAAATCAAACCGGCCCCCAAATATCCCATCGAACGGGGAAGGATGTAATCTTTTGAACTGGCGTCGGCACAAATTAACAAGCCGAAGGTTCCAAATTCGGTTTCGCACACGTTTATTCTGTCGCCCTGATCATATAAATCGTGTGCAATATCGAGTTCGTTAATTTTGCGGTGTTTCAAAACCAACTCCCCTTTACGGTTTATTAATACTGCTGCATTGAATGTTCGGTCGCCATCTTTTTCAATAATTCCGGCACACACATAAATATTGTTCTTTTTTGCGGCTTTTGCCAGAAATTTAAAAGTTGAACCTCTGGGAACCGGTTCCGCTTCTGATTTCGCTGTTGAATGTGTCCAGCCCAAATCCATAGCTTCGGGAAGCAAAACAATGTCTGCTTTATTTTTTGCAGCTTCTTCAATTCTTTTAACTGCACGATTTAAATTGTTTTGTTTTTCACCTCCCTCAACCAACATTTGAGCCATGGCAAGTTTCAGTATTGTATTTTCTTGTGCATAATTTATTTTTCCCATCAACAATGGTAGAATAACAAAAAGAGATTTAAAGAGATTCATGATATGAAATTTTAATTTATACAGTCAAAATTATATTGAAATCTGATGTTATCGTCCAAACGGTGCAACTAAATTGAATTTTACTTTGGTTAGGACTATCTTTGCCACGGTTTTGACAGTAATAAACTGTGACTTCAGCCAGACAGATGGTTAAAAAAATAAGAAAAACCGGGGGAAATTAAATAAACGGTTTTCTGCTTAAACCTATTGATAAAAAATATGTCGAACAGGTATTAATGAAATTTTAAATCAGGGAAATATGAAAACAAGTAGTACCAATATCGTATTTATTTTTGTGCTTATTATTGCAACAATTATTTCGGGGCAATCAACAGCCCAGTCGTTAAAAGAAAATCCTGCGCTTGACGAACGTGTAAAAAAGTTTCTTTCCGAACAGTCAGGGCGTTGGTATGATATGAATGTTCCTGTATCTGATGGCCGGTTACTTTATGACCTTGTCATAAAGGGAAATTATAAAAGTGCGCTCGAAATAGGCACTTCAACAGGGCTCTCGGGAATTTATATTGCCTGGGCGCTGAGCAAAACCGGCGGCAAACTCATAACCATTGAAATTGATGAACACAGGCATAAAACGGCAGTTGAAAACTTTAAAAAGGCCGGGCTTTCGGAATACATCGACGCACGGCTGGCCAATGCGCATACACTTGTGAAAGAGTTAAAAGGGCCGTTTGATTTTGTTTTCAGCGATGCCGATAAAGACTGGTATAAAAATTATTTTATCGATGTTGACCCCAAACTGAAGGTTGGCGGCTGTTACACAACCCATAATATTTCGGAAAGATCCGGTGGCCGTGGAAGTTCGGGCTACAGCGCCTCCTATCTCGAATATGTCAGAAGCCTCGGCAATTATGAATCGACATTGAACAGCAGTGGGGGCGGAGTTTTGATCAGTTACAAAAAAACTGAAAAATAACCGGTCAGGAAATGGCTGAAGACAAACTGCAAAGGAAACTGGGTCTTTTCCCGACTACCAATATTGTTGTAGCCAACATGATTGGCGCCGGCATTTTTACAACATCAGGGCTATTGATGGCAGGACTGAACAATCCGCTGTTAATGCTGGCACTTTGGGTAGTGGGAGGTGTAATTGCCCTTTGCGGCGCCCTTTCGTATGGCGAACTTGGCGCTGCAATGCCGGGCGCTGGTGGCGAATATCTGTTCCTTTCGAAACTTTATCATCCAATTTTCGGTTTTTTGAGTGGGTGGGTTTCGTTTATTGTTGGTTTTTCGGCCCCAATTGCCGCTTCAGCAATGGGTTTCAGCGAATATTTCTGCAGGGCGTTGCCTGTAATTCCTTTGTGGTTCGAAAATGCCGGGATAATGAGTACGGCCTCAACCAAAACATTTCTTTCCATCAGCGTAATCGTCGGTTTTACAGTTATCCATTACCGAGGGATTAAATCGGGCGCACTTATCCAAAATATTCTTACCATTCTTAAAGTTGCCCTGATTGTGTTCCTTTTGGTAGCCGGTTTTCTTTCGGGCAAAGGCGATATGGCAAATATAAACGTTGGCGGGGGCGTTGCTCCGGGTTTTTCAGGTTGGAAAACAATTGGTCTTTCATTAATGTGGATTATGTTTGCATATAGTGGCTGGAATGCATCAACTTATCTGGGTTCTGAAATCAGGAATCCCTCAAAAATACTGCCCCGGTCGCTAATTTTTGGGACAGGAATTGTAATGTTTCTTTATCTCGGGTTGAATGTGCTGTATATTTACGGAATCAACCCGCACGAAATGAAAGGCGTTATTTCGGTTGGCGGGCTTGCCATGGGAAACCTGTTCGGGAAATCTGCCGATACGCTGTTTTCGCTGTTGATTGCTTTTGCCCTGTTTTCGTCGCTCAGCGCTTTTATTATTATTGGCCCACGCGTGTATTACTCGATGGCGAAGGATGGTTTGTTTTTTAAATCGGTTGCCCGGATACATCCTAAATTCCAGGTCCCTTCAAACTCAATTGTTTTGCAATGTATAATAGCTGTAATTCTTGCAATGTCGGGAACCTTTGAGCAGGTTTTAACCTACATGGGGTTTGCATTGGGCATATTTCCAATACTGACCGTCATGGGCGTTATTAAGTTGAGGAAAGAAAATCCGGATTCACTCCGGTTGGCAGGGTTTCCTTTTACTCAGATACTTTATGTAACAACCGGAATCCTCATTCTTGTCCTTGCATTTCTTGAAAGGCCAGCTGAATCATCGATCGCGTTATTAACTGTAATTGTTGGGATTCCGGCATATTACATTTTTAAAAGAAATAACAATAACAATTGAGTCTCATCTTCCAAAAGAAGTTGCAGTTAACCGAAAACCAATTTATTCAACAAAAGTTGAACCGAAAGAAATGAGTATTATTTCAACTCAAATTCCCCCGCAAGAGTTGTATCGGAGCTGCCACCCGCAAAAACCATGAATTTGCCGGGTTCGGCATAAAATTTCATATCATTATGGTAAAATGCAAGTTCATCGGCTGAAAGGCTGAATGTTACGGTCATAGTTTCACCCTTTTTGATAAGCGCCTTTTTAAATCCTTTCAGTTCTTTTAACGGTCGTGTAACCGAAGCCACCACATCGGAACCAAACAACACCGAAATTTCCAGCCGGGTTTATTCAGTTGCCCAATCATTTCCTGAAGGGTCATTTTATCCAATAACCCTGCGATGATATTTTTTAGAGTTAGCTTACTTTACTTCTATGGTTTTGAATCTTTCCGAAACCCCGTTTTCGTTAATTGCCTCGATAGTGAACCAATAGGTTTTTTCACTGTCCATCGACTTAAACCAATTTTCGTTAAGGTCGTGAACCATAACACAGTTATACAATTTATCGGGATGCGTTCCGTAATAGATATTGTATGCGAAAGCATTTTCAACCGGGTTCCAGCGAATCCACGCACTTCGTTTGTCTTTTTCGGTACGTAAAACCATGAACGTTTTCACGGGTCCTGGTTTTAATCCGTTACCGTTGCCAAAAATCCGCAACCCGCTAAGGGCAAATTTTCCGGTGGGCATATGAATGTTTTCGAGTTTAATAAAACGGGTCTGTACCGGTTCGGCCAGTTCTGCATAATCGTGCGGTACATCGGTTTTGTTGAGGCTTTTATCGACCAGTATTTTCCACTTTTTCCCGTCGGCTGAATGATATATTTTGTACTGATGATATTGTTCTCCACCATTGATTTTACCCAAATGGCCTGAATCAACATCCTGGTCGGCATAATTGATTTGAATTGCATTCACGGTTGAAATATTTCCCAGATCGCTGATAATCCATTCACCTGGGTTTCCCGTGGCAGCGCTCCACCAGGTTTTCATGCTTTCGTCGTTGACATTGTTGGCAAAATACCCACCATAAGTTGATGAAACCGAAACCGGTTTTTTATAATTCAGCAGGAACCAGCCGGGCCGGGGCAATTTTTGCCTGACTGCTTCTTCAGGCAGGTAATGCGGATAATCTCCAAAAACTGTGTTACACCACATAACGCCATCATTATCGAATCCGGCGGGCCAGATACCAATGCGGCGTTCAAAGTTGTTCTTCACCGAAAGCATGATTGTGCTCACATGCCACCAGTTTTTGCTGTTATCAAGAAAAGTGCTTCCGTGACCGGCGCCACGTGCAAAACCACCCAGTTTCATACTTAATGGGTCCGATTGAGGAGTAAACGGGCCAAGTGGCGAACCGCCCACCACGACTCCATCGGCATACCCGCTGAATTCAGTCCCGGGTGCGCCATACTGAAGGTAATATTTCCCGTTGTATTTGGTCATGTGCGCACCCTCCATAAATGGGTCGAGAAAAGTGTTGTCCATGTGTTCACCAAACCTTTGCCATCCGTACCTCCACGGTTCAAGAAGGTACATCTCCTTACGCGTTCCCATCGGCTCCATGGTTTTGCGGTTCAATTCAATGCCATAAAGCGCGGTAACGGTTGCTGCTTCCGTTGTGCATGTAAAAACGTCCGTCGTCATCGGTAAAAAAATCGGGGTCCCAGCCACCAATTGCAAACGAATCAACCAGTGCTTCCCATTGGTTTCCCTTTGGGTTTGTACTCATCCAGATTGTAAATTTACTTGTGTAAGTTGACCCAAAAACAAGCATGGTATCGCCTATAATACCGACAGCCGGTGCACACAATTCATCGTAAACCCAGCCATTCCAGGGGCGCAAAAATTTTCGCGATATAAAATTCCAGTTCTGTAAATCGGGGCTCCACCAATATCCCCACTGGTTGGTGCTGAAAAGGAAAAAATCGCCTTTATAATTCACGATTACCGGATCGGCAGTGGCCCGGTGCCGGCCCCATTCCGAGAAATTAGGAATCGGAGTGTAGCCATAATCGATGTTAATGGGGTTGCAATAGGTTTTTGCCACTGTTGTTTGAGCTGATGCGCCTGTTAGAATGAAAACCGGCAATACAACAACAAAAAGCAGAATGATTTTAATGGAAAGAGATTTCATTGTAACCCTTTTTATAACTCTTTAATCCAGATATTACGAAACTTCACCAGGTATTTTTTTAAGGTTGAATACTTTTGAACCTTTTCAGGTTAAAACCAATAGATAAAAAGCATTAAATCAGAAACTGAAACCCAGTTTTTTTAATCCCTTCTGAACATCTGCATCTTTCATAAAAAGATTCCATAGCAGTCCTGTTCGGTAGTTTTCTATCATCACCACAATTGGTCCCTGGTCAATTGCAAGGTAATGCGGCGGAAACCAGTTTTCAGTTTCGCTGAAAGCATCGTAAAAACCGTAAGGCCCCCAGAGTTTGCCGCCCATTTTTTCGTAGAAATACCGGGCAGCGCGCATACTTTGTTCAGGCGCATAAGGGAATGACGAAAGTGCAGCCGTAGGTGAGATAACGCCCAAATCGTTTGAAGGCATGTGTGCATTGTAGCCATTTACTGAATAACTGGCGGTAAGCCCCCAGCAATCAGCTCCATAACCTTTAAAACCTTTTGGATTTTCAACACAATACTGATAGTTAATCATCGCCTGGTTCCGGTTTTCGTCCCAGTAGCCGGCATACTTATCTTTCAGGTTTCGCGGATCGAGCCCCAGGTATGAGTAGTGCGCCCAGAAAAGCGGGCCGCCATATTCGGCAGCGCCGTTGTGCTTCAGTTTGAGTGTATGACCGTATTTGGTTGTTTCACCATTTATGGCGCCATTGCGTGCCCAGCATTTGTGATAAGCTTCGGGCGAAAGTGGATACGTAGGCGAACTTGCACCAAGCACATAGGCAATGAGGCATTCGTTATAGCCTTCAATGGCAAAGTTCATTTCCCAGTTGTAAGTTGGCGACCAGTGCCAGTATAAAGCCGGTTTGCCGTTCTGGTACCAGCTCCATTCCACTTCGTTGCACAGTTTGGCCAGTTTGTCGGCCAGTGTTTTCTCTGCCGGGACTTCCGGGTTCATGTAATTTTTTACGCAGATTAAACCCTGAACCAGGTAAGCGGTTTCCACAATATCGCCACCGTTGTCTTTTTGGCTGAAAGGTTTTACCTTGCCGGTTTCGCCAAACATCCAGTGAGGCCATGCCCCATGAAAGCGATCAGCTTTTTCGAGGAACCCGGCAATTTTGGTCAGTCGCTCCACACCAGCTTCGCGGGTAATGAAACCACGTTCCATAGCAACCAGGATAGCCATTACACCAAATCCGGAACCTCCTGAGGCGACCACGTTTTTGTCGTTTTCAGGATAAATATCATCGGCATGAAACCGCTCGCGGGCCATTCCCGAGGTAGGTTCGGCGCCGTCCCAGAAATACCGGAAAGTGTAGTACTGAACTGTATCGAGCAGTTGTTCGTCGGTTAAAACAACCGCGTTTTTTTCAGGAGGTTTATTTATTCCGGATTTGTATTTTGTTTTGGAACAACTACCAAGAAATAAAAACAGCAATATGTAAATCGGAAATTTCATTTGATATTTATTATGTAAATACTAACATTGTTTTTGGTATTGCAGAATTGATTTCAAAAAAAAAGACTGCCCGGGTACCTGCCAGGCAGCCTTTTATAAAAATAACTAAACTAAACAAAGAAAGTATGAACTTCTATTTTTCATTATTGAATATTGACTTTATCTCAGCCTGTGTAAGTGCTTTTTTGAATAATCGGAGTTCGTCCATTAAACTGAGGTCGGAATAATGATCCCAGCCGGTAAACCGGGGCGCACCCGACATAATGGAAAGGATATCGCATCCATCCCAGTTAACGCTTCCAAAACTACCTTGTTTCACCACTTCTCCATTGAAATAGACCACACATTCGGTTCCTGAAATTGTAAATGCCATGTGCACCCAATTGGCGGTAGCCGGATTTATTGTTGCAGCAGAGCCGCCATCGAACCAGAAATCAGCAGTTCCATTTCCGGTGTTAAGTTTAAATATTTGTGCAGTAGCTGAACCTTCGCGGAAGAACCTGAATCCGGATTTACGGTTGTTCTGAGCGGTCGGATTTGCAGTGTCTTCAGGCCCCATCACCAGAATTCCTGCACGGGTGGGACTGGCATTGATTTTTGTCCAGAAAACCGCGCTGAATTCGTTGTTTTTCAGTCCTGCTGTAGGGAAGGTGAGATAAGAATTAGTTGCTCCGGCATAGGCTTTGCCTTGTTTACCGGTGGCAAAATCGGGTGTGCCAATTTTTGTGGCCTCAGCGCTGCTAACCATATCCTTGTAATTCCCCTCGAAAGGCATATAGAAAACCTCTCCGCTGTATTTTGGAATGTAAGGTGAATCGCGATTGATGATATTCTGAATTTCTGAAGATGAAAGCGCTTTATCGAAAAACCTCATTTCGTCGTACTGGCTCAAATCTGATTTGTGATCCCAGTATGCAAAATTTGGCTGACCTGATGCAATGGTAAGCGAAGTACAATTGGCCCAATTTATTCCGGTGTTGGGGACTTCCCTTGCAACCGCACCGTTGATATAGATTATGGAGGAAGTTGATGAAACGGTAAATGCAATGTGCATCCATTCGGTCGAAGGAACATTTATTTCTTCCCCATCGTTCCAGGTTTCACCTGCTCCGGTTCCCACGTTCAGTTTGATGCGCTGTTTGGTCGGGCTTCCTTCACGGAACAACCGGAACCCGCTTGTACGCAATTCACCGGGGGGGCTCACGCTGAGAATACCCGACCTGTCGGGTGTGGCGTTGACTTTATACCAGAAAGCCCCGGTAAATTCAGAATTTTTGAGGTTGGTAATGGGGAAGGTAAGGTACGAATCAGTAGCTCCCCTGTATGCCTGGCCATCCTGTATTCCACCGGTTACAAACGTTGGAGAACCCACTTTCGTCGCAAACTGGAAACTAATCATTTCCATATAATCGCCCTGAAAAGGCATATAGAAAATTTCGTTCGGGAACACTTTTGTATAGGGCGATACTTTGGCAAAATTTACCGATTGGGTCGTAACTTTTCCCTGAAAGTCGGTAGCCTTAACCGTAATAACATGATCGCCATTGGCAACTTCTTTATAAACCGTGTCGGCCAACAATCTTCGGTAGTCTTTAAATGTGGTGTAATTGGCCACTTCCCTTCCGTCAAATGTTATCAAAACCGATTGCAGTTCGATGTCATCGGTCACTTCAACCTGAATTTTGACAGGAGAAATGAGATCGGGTACTTTAATCTCGTACCCTACGGCAGGAGAGATAATTTTAATTACCGGGGCTGTCACATCGGAACCCGGTTTCATAGGGGTTATCGGGTCAATTCCCTGATCGCAGGCCACCGCAAACAGCAGGGCCATCGATAAAACCAAAATATTTCTTGTTATTTTCATTTTGTTTTCCTTTTAAAGTCAATAAAATATCAGTTACTACCTTTTAAAACCGGTAACAAATCGACCTGGGTCTGCGGGTAGGGCAGGAAACTCTTGCTTTCTGAGAATGTTCTGCCATCGTAGCTTAATTCGTTGTATCTGCCAAGCCTGATCATGTCGTAGTAGCGGGTGCCCCATTCCATAGCCAGTTCGGCGAATTTTTCATCCATCACCTGTTGATTGTTCACGCCTGTTAAAGCCGGCAAGCCTGCCCTTGTACGCACTGCATTTACCGCCTGATCAGCGCTCATTCCGGTTCCGGCTGCACCCTGTGTAAGCGCTTCGGCGTGCATTAGCAGTACTTCGGCATAACGGATACAGGTGAAATTCTTGTTCGTACCGTAATCGGTCCGACCCGGTGTAAGTTGGTCGGATGGTAAATAATGCTTACCGCTGGCAAACATTGCGCGTGCGTAGTCGTTAATCCGGTCGCCCGAACGGGTTGTGTTCGTCACCCAGGCAGGCAAATTAGCGTATTTCGTATCTTTTTTGATTTCGGTAATACCACGGTTGGTAAACAAAACACTTGTTTCAAGCCGAACAGTTTCTCCACGGTCGAGCATGAATTTGATGTATTTCAAACTGGGTTCGAAAAATCCCCAGCCACTGCCGGCGCCTGTAACTTTGGGTGTCCAGTTTTCTGAACCAAAAAAGGCAAACAAATAGCTGAAATTTGTACCCGACCCCTGGCCCAAATCGGAGTATTGCAATTCGAGCAGGTTTTCAGAATTGAGTTTTCCCTTTGTCTTGAAAAGTTCGTAATAATTAGGCTCGAGCGTGAATTTACCCGAACTGATGATCTGTGAAGTTGACTGGGCAACTGCGGCGTAGTTTTTCAGTTCGAGATTGGCCATTGCTTTAATAGCTAAAGCTGTGTGTTTTGTCACCCCTCCCTTGATATCGGTCCGCTGGTTGGGATTCATATCCGGTAGAAAGGGAATTGCTTCATCCATTTGATCTGAAATGTGCTTCATTACCTCATCCTTTGTTGAAAGTTTGGCTACCAACAATACTGATGGATCGGAACTTGTTGGAATTAATATGCTTCCCCATACGCGTGATAAATTGAGCAGCATAAACGCACGCAAAGTTTTTGCCTCAGCAATGTACTGGTCGGCTTTGGCTGAATTTCCGCCGGCTGCGCGGTACAACTCAACCTGTTCAATGGTCGAATGGCAAAAAAAGATGTCGAGATAAAGATTTTGCCAAACCGAGTTGTACATCCAGTAGTCTTTGTTGTAGTTGAACTTGTCGGTTTCAGCATAGTCTTGCTGATCGCCCTGCCCTCCTGCATTTACATCATCGCCCCTGACAGCAATCAGCGGGAAATCTTCCCATCCGCGAGAATAAAATTCGGCATAAGCCCCAATGAGCGGGAGAATCATATTGCCCGAGTTTGAATAATCGGTTGCTTCGGTAAATGCCCTGTTTTCTGCGGGTTCGTCGAGCAAATCGTGACATGCGGTAAAGGCCAGCAGCAAAACAACGGCAAATGTGATCTTAAAAATATTATTTATTCGTTTCATGTTGTTATCTGTTAATGGTTAAAATTTTATACTTAGCCCTACAGTATAAACTGCCGGAATAGGATAGGTTTGTGTATCTATCCCGTTGGCCACTTCGGGGTTGAAACCGTTGTATTTAAACAACGTCAGAGGACGTTCTGCGGTGAGGGAAATCTTTGATTCCGGCAGATTTGCACCGGATATTTTTTTGTCTTTTATATTATACGACACCTGAACATTCTGAATACGGAAGAAAGAACCATCTTCGACAAAATAGTCGCTCATTTTCTGGTTCCACCCCTTGCGCAAACCTGCCGATGAAGGGTATTTGTTTGAAGTACCCTCGCCGTGCCAGCGGTTTTTGGCCAGGTCGGCATCCACATTTTCACCTGCGGTCCAGATTATTTCGCCCCTTTTGCGGTTTAGTATCGAGTTACCGTTTTGTCCGCTCATGTTGGCCGAAAAATCGAAATTTTTATATGAAATGCCAATATTGAAACCATACATAAATGTCGGGAAGTAGGAACCCAAAACTACGCGGTCGTCATCGTTGATAACGCCAAAACCAGGTTCACCCTGTTTTTGCTGATCCTTGTATTTCAGATCGCCGGGAACAGCGCCGGCAGGAGCTGAAGGATCGGAATCGATTTCAGACTGGTTCTGATAAACTCCCAGCACCTTGTAACCAAAAAAAGCAAGCAGCGGTTCGCCAACCATCGAACGCTGGCGGAATTCGGCCATTCCTCCATCGATATAGGGCTGCCCGTACAAATCGCGGACTTCATTTTTGAGTGTCGAGAAATTCACCCCGACATTATAACTGAAATCATTCGATATTTCGTTGGCCCAGTTCAAGGTTACTTCAAAACCTGAGTTTCTGATAACACCCACATTCTTTAGCACACTGCTGGTAGATGAAGGAATTTTTACATAAATGGCAGCATTTTTTGTGTCGCGAATGTAATAATCAAGGTCGGCTGACAAACGGTTGTTAAATAACCGGGAGGTTAACCCGATGTTTGTTTCTTCGGTAAGCTCCCATTTAAGCGAAGAATAGGTGCTCGTGGTGGTTGTGCCTGAAACCATTACACCATCGAGAACTGTATTTACTACTGTAGTTGTGGATGCACCGTCGCTGGCCTGAATTTTATCATTGCCCAATTGTCCCCAGCTTGCACGAAGTTTCAGATAGTCCAGGCCCTTAACATCTTCCATAAAGCTTTCTTCGGATATTACCCAGCCGAGGCCAATGGTGGGGAAGTACCCCCATTTTTGCTGGTATTTCGAACTGCCGTCAGCTCTCATGGTGGCATACAACAGGTATTTATCGTTATAATTGTATGATAACCTCCCGAAATACGATATGCCGTACTGGCGTAATCCATCGTCGCTTACTCCAGAGGGTGGAACGGTTTCGGCCTGGTCGATATACCATGCCTGCTCCTGATCAATCGGGAAATTGATTCCCTGAGCTCCCAATCCGTGATAAGCCTCATCGCGGTACGACTGGCCGGCCATCACAATCACACTGTGTTTGTCGAACCTGTCGGTGTATGTAAGCACATTATCCCATATTTGATTTGAAAAATTTGACATGCGTTTTGTCAAAGTTGCATCAGGCCTTTGAAAACTATCGCCAATGTAATAAGGTAAATTCACGTTTCGCTCGTCGAGTGACGAGAAAGCATGGCTGTATGTGGTTTTGAAAGAAAGTTTATCGGGTAGAATTTCAAACTGTGCATAAAAATTGGCCAGCAATTTTTTAATTTTCAGTTGGTTCTCGTTATGTTTTAGTGTGGGGAAAGGGTTTTGCCCGCTTCTGTATCCAAGGTTCTGTGCATTGGCCCATGGTTCAGGCCAGGCGGCAGTGTTCGATTCGTCGTAAACCGGCATTACCGGAACAGCAAAATATGCCTGGTTCCAGGCGGCTGCTTCATCGTTGTATTTCAAAGCGTTGCTGAATATCACATTTCCCCCAGCAGTTAGCCAGTCGGTAGCTTTAAAATCAATCTTTGAACGAAGGTTAAACCGCTGGTATTCGTTTTTCATATCGAGGATACCGTCCTGTGCAAAATAGTTGGTTCCGAGAGCATACGAAGCCTGCTTGCTTCCGCCGGTAATGTTTACACTGTGGTTATGAATTGACGCAGGTCGCAGTATCTCATTGTACCAGTCGGTATTTACGTCGGGCACATTCGGGTTAATACGGCTGCGGCCGTATTTCTGCATTGCGTTCAATATAAAACCTGCATCGGCAGCCGAACCCGATTCATTTGCCATTGTGGCAAACTGTTCGGCATTGGCCATTTTTAACACTTTTTGAGCTACCTGAGTTCCAAAATAGCCATCATACGAAATTTCTGCCTTTTGTTCATACCCTCCCGATTTTGTTTCGATTAAAACAACACCGTTTGCTGCCCGAACCCCGTAAATGGCGGCAGCCGATGCATCTTTCAGCACCGATATGGAGGAGATATCAGCAGTGTTCAAAAAATCGATGTTATCATAAAACATACCGTCAACCACATAAAGCGGCGCTTCATTTTCCCTGCCCGGGTACGAGCCGATACCGCGGACACGAATGGTTGGCGCGTCGCCCGGGGCTCCCGAACTTACTACCTGCAAACCTGCCACCTTTCCCTGCAAAGCCTGCATGGCCTGTCCCGACGGACTTTTCACCAACTCTTCGGCTTTTACCGTGGTAATGGATGAAGTAAGGTCTTTTACAACCATTTTGCCATAACCAACCACTATTACCTCGTCGAGCCCAACAATCGATTCGGCCATTTTAATATCGATCGTGGTTTTGCCGGCAACAGGAATTTCCTGTGTCACAAACCCGATAAAGCTAAAAACAAGTGTTGATTGTCGTGATACCTGAAGGGCGTAGTTCCCGTTCATATCTGTTACTGTACCATTTACCGTTCCTTTCTCAAGAATGGAAACGCCCGGTAAACCTAACCCTGTATTGTCGATTACCTTTCCTGAAATACCCGCTTTTTCCTGGGCTGTCAGCGTAGTAATCAACAATGAGAGAAAGAAAAAAAGAATTAATTTTCTCATAGCTGTTAGATTTGAATTAATTATTGACAATAAAGATAAACTACCCTGAATCCATTTAAAATTTTAATCCTACACTTCTGATTCTCCAACAAAAGTGAAACTTATTATCCACCTCATCGCTTACTCATCATTTCAATTCACAACTGACTTATTTCATTCTATATTTGATACTTATGTTTTCATTTTTTAAACAAATCATTTTGAAAAAAACCAAAATCAAAGCAAATGATGATTCGAATGATAAAAAAACTTACCTTTAAAGCTGCTTTTATATTTAAACAATGGCAAAAGGGTTAATAAAATTCAGCATGTCAGGTTTCAAAATATTCGTTTTTTTTTGTCTGATACTGCCTGTACTGACATTTGCAGAACCGGATTCAGATAGTTTTTCAAAAAATGTCAAGTCGTTTAAAAAAATTACGTATAATGCCGCCCGGCAAAACTGGGGTGTAAGTTCATCTCCAAACGGATTTGTATATTTCGCCAATCACCAGGGATTGCTCGAATTTGACGGTACCAGTTGGCAATTGTACAAATTACCTGACGAAACCATTCTGCGTGCGGTGAAAGTGCAGAACGACTCAACAATATACACAAGCGGTTACATAGAACTGGGATACTGGAAACCCGATGAATTTGGAAAGCTCCATTATTATTCACTCACCGAAAAGGCAAAAAGTCATTTGTTCAAAAACATCGAATTCTGGAACATTGCAGTTACCGACAGTTTTGTCTATTTCCAGTCGTTTAACCGGATACTGGCTTATCATGAAGATTCAGTTTCTGTTTTGGATTTGCCCCCTTTTATTTCGGTAATGAGCAAAGTAAACAACAAGGTACTGGTTGCTCAAAGAGATGTGGGGATTTACGAAATAGTGGGCGGGTCGATCAAACCTTTTTTAAACGGCGATTTTTTTAAAAATAAACTGGTCCAGTTTCTTACCCCTTTTAAGGATGACCAATTATTGATAGGAACCGCATCACACGGAATTTTTGTTTGGAACGGCAGGGAAATCGTACAATGGAATAACCAATGGACCGATTATTTCATTAAATACGAATTAAACCGTGGCTTTTATTCGAAAAACGGACATATTATTATTGGCACTATTATCGATGGTGTTGTTGTGTTTGATGAAACGGGAACCCTTGTAATGAAAATCAATGCTCAAAACGGCCTCCCAAACAATACTGTGCTTGCAATTGAAGCCGATGAATGGCAAAACCTCTGGCTTGCTCTCGACGACGGGATTGGGTTTATTCCCCAGGGCAGTAACAAAGGATTTTCGATTGAGGACATCCCCGGGGTGGGGGCTATTTACGCCATGTCGGTTTTTAACGGATACCGTTATCTGGGAACCAACCAGGGTTTATTTGTGAAACCATTAAATGGTGACAGTAAAAACTATGTGCTTGTGCCTAAAACACAGGGGCAAATTTGGGACTGCAAGGTAATTGACGGTCAATTGTGGGTGGGCCACAACCAGGGAACTTTTGTAGTGGAAGGAACAAAAGCTTTGCAAATCTCAAATCAGTCAGGCGGATTTATCATCAAAACAGACCCAAAAAACCCCGATCTGCTGATACAAGGAACTTACACCGACCTGATGGTTTATAAAAAAACCGGCGGTACATACAGGTTCAGGAACAGGATTGGTGATTTTTCAGATCTAATCAGGTATATCGAAATCGATCATCTTGGAAATATCTGGGCAAGTCATTTACACCGCGGAATATATAAAATTACGACCGATGACAATCGATATTCGGTAACCGATGTAAAATATTACGGGGAAGGAATTTTCAAAAAAAACCTTCCGGTGAACGTGTTTAATGTTAAAAACCGGATAGTTTTCACCACCGGCGAACATATTTTTACCTACGACGATCTGAAGGACAGAATTGTAATCCATCCGTCACTGAACATGGCCTTGGGCGAGTATGCATCGGCACACCGGATCATTGAAGCGCCAAACCACAACTATTGGTTTATCAGCAAGAAAAACATTGGCCTGTTTTCCATTCTTCAGGATAGTGTAATCCTTATCAAAGAATACCCGGTTTCGCTTTTTAAAAATCCTCCTCTTGTTGATGGATTTGAAAATATTTTTCCAACGGGCGAAAAAACAGCGCTGCTCTGTTTACAAAACGGAATTGCCACCCTTGACGCTTCGGTATCGGATGAAGGAAATTCAATTGCAAATTTTAAACCTGTTCTGAGACAACTGGAACTGTTTTCCAACCGCGACAAAATCATACCATTGCCAAACAACAGTTCAACAATCAAAATCAAAAACAATTTTAACAACATTTACCTTCGTTTCTCGTTCCCGCATTTTACCGATTTGTCGGTTTCTTATCAATACAAACTCGAGGATTTAACTACCGACTGGTCAGTTATGTCGATCAATCCTGAGTTGAGGTTCGAGAGACTGCCCAGGGGCAAATACGTACTACAGGTAAAAGCCATCGACTTGTGGAAAAATGAAAGTCAGGTTTTCACCCTTTCGTTTGAAGTTTTACCGGCATGGTATGCTTCAACGCCAGCCATTCTTTTTTATATGCTTGTAATTGTTGCAATACTGCTGTTGTCCAGAAGATGGGGAATCAGGATGGCCAGGCGAAAGGAACAGCAACAACACGAGGAAAGGGAAAAAGAACTGATCAGGCTGAGGAATGCAAAATTGAGGGACGAAATTGAGTTCAAGAGCAAAGAACTGGCCAACTCAACCATGTCAATTATCAAAAAAAATGAATTTCTGATGGATCTCAAGGAGATTATCGACAAACATAAAGTAGAATTGGGAAGCCGGTATCCCGACAAGTATTATAACTATCTGAACAAAAAAATCGATGAAAATATTTCGAGCCAGGACGACTGGCAGGTTTTTGAGAACAATTTCGAACGGGCACACGAGCAGTTTTTCACAAAAATGAAATCCTCTTTTCCCCAACTAACACAGAGCGATTTACGATTGTGTGCCTATTTGCACATGAACCTTTCGTCGAAGGAAATAGCGCCATTGTTGGGCATTTCGTTTCGCGGTGTTGAAAACCATCGTTACCGTTTACGTAAAAAGATGAACCTGGAACATGATGAAAACCTCATTCATCGCATTACGAGTCTGTAAGATATTTTGAGATTTTAATCTTTCATGGTTTTATCAAAATCCTGCTAAAATGGTTTTCCAGGTGTTGTCTGCATATTTTGTTCCTTCAGCATAAAATCCCATACTGTATAAGTTCAAACATAAACTCTTCAAATTATTTCTTTCCTGCATCGGATCATTTTCCAGATGAAATACTTTCAATTGATTTTCAATAGCCTTTGAACATTCACCATCCCAAAAATACAATTCTCCTAAAAGTCTGTATGTCAACGAGTTATTAGAATTATATCTGAGAGATTGTAAATATTCTTCCTCTGCTTTTTTCTCCATTCCTTTCTTGTAATAAACAAAACCCTTCAGTGTGCAAGCCTCGTAATTATTTTTATCAAAATGTAAAGCTTTGTCTGCCAGATAAAAAGCTGACCAAATCTCTGTTGGAGATAATCCATCCGAGCGAAACATACAGGTTTGCAAATGTTGAATCAAATTGAATTGCTTTTTTATACAAAATCTCAGCTTTATTGTCCAATTCGCTGTTATTCCCGGCATCTGCAATATTGTGCAATTCATTCGCCTGAAAAAACAAATTCAAGGCAGCCGAATTTGTGGTAGGTACTTTTTCAATCAACTTTTTCTCTTCTGGTGTAATGGCTGCTTTAATTTCGGAAGCAACTTTCATGACGACTTCACTCTGAAGGTTGAAAACATCTTCCAGTTTTTTGTTATAACGTTCAGAAACTGTTTATTAAAAAAATGAAATAAAATAATGATTGACAACAGCAGATTCTGTTTTAGTGGAAATACCATTATCATTTTCAATTGCCCCGTTCAAACTTCTTCTTTTAACTTCTCCCGGGGTTATTCCAAAGAATTCAGAAAAACAGGTATTAAAATAGGCGGGGCTGCCAAATCCGACTTTTAAAGATACTTCAGCCGCTGTAAGTACTTCCTCCTGAAGCAGTTCCATTGCACGTTGCAATCGCACCTCACGAATAAACTGGCTGATTGTTTTATGTAAAACAAAATGCAACCTTTTGTTAAGGAAGGTAACACTCACGCCAACTTCACGCGAAATTTCCTTCCAGCTGAAAGCCTCGTTTTCCAAATTAGCCAGTGTTATTTCTGTAAGCTTTCTGATGAATTCTTTATCTCCGACGAAGGCAATATTCAAAGCTCTAATTTTTTATGCAATCAAATTTATAGATTTTATTCTGATAAACAATATTTTACGGTTAAGGGGAATATTCGTAAATCAATACAATGATAACCTGAGTTCATTAGGATTTTCAAAATTCACAAAAAAGAGGTCGAAATGTGCTTGCGAATTCTATCGAATGCCTAAAAAAGTAAACAATTTCAATGAGATAAAAATAACCTCTTATCATGTCCGGCTTACTTGCTAATCGAAAGTTGGTACCAGTAAAACCTATTTTTTCATCGCCTCCAACACCCTTTCCGGGGTCATTGGCATTTGATAAAGTCTTGCTCCTACAGCATCGAAAATGGCGTTGGCAATCACACCGCCCATGCAGATTATGGCCTGTTCGCCGCCTCCCTGCGGTGGTTCGTTGCGGTCGGGAATAACGGTTTCAATTTTTGGCAGCCACGAAAATTTTGGTATTTCGTAGTTCCCGATTTATCCATTCCCGAAGTAATCTTCACCACCACACACAGAAGGAAAGTATCGCAGAAGAATTCTTCCTTTCTGTCCCGGGCAAACATCACCGGTTTTCCCGTTATTTTTGCGAGCCGTGCAGCTTCAACCCCTTGACTGTGTGCCGATTTTCCTCCAAAACCCCCACCCACAAATGATACGATAACCCGCACATTTTCGAGGGGAAGCCCAGGTTCACGGAAAATGGTTTCCTGCAAGGCAAGTGCCTATTATCTTCAGGCGTGAATTCCTGATAGGTTTCTGCTTCTTTATTTTGAATTATTTTGAAAAAGCCGGAAGTCCGAAGTCGGAAGTCCGGAGTCGGAAGTCCGGAGTTGATGAAATGTAATTTCACCCTTTTTTTAAAGCTTCCAAAACCCGTTCCTTAGTAATAGGCAACCTGAAAACCCTTGCACCGCAGGCTTCAAACACAGCATTTGCAACAGCGCCCCCCATGCAAATAATTGCAGGCTCTCCCCCTCCCTGAGGCGGTTGGTCCATTGCATCAACCCATACAGTTTCAATAATTTCGGGGATGGTTGAAAACAGCGGCAGGCTGTAATCGCCAAAATTGGCCGATTTAACTTCTCCCCAGTCGAATACAACATCTTCGGTAAGCGAGTAGCCAAGCCCCATATTTACGCAACCTTCAGACTGAGTTATTGTACCCTCGGGATTGATTACCTGGCCCATATCCTGGCCAACAACCGCCCTGTTTACTTTCACGGCGCCGGTTTTTGAATCGACATTAACTTCCACAATTACGGTAACCAGTGTACCCGCATCGGTTCCAACGGCAATCCCCCGGCCAGTGCCTTTGGGTGGTTTGGTTGTTGTCCATCCAAATTTATTGGCAGCCAATTTCAGCGAATTTAGGGCCCTTTCGTTATTTATGTTTTTTAATCTGAATTCCAGAGGATCCATGCCGATTTTATTTGCCATAATGTCGATTTGCACCTCGCGGGCAAATGTGTTGGTATTGTTACCAGGCGCACGCCATGCACCGGTTCCGAACGGATGTACTTCCGGTCCTTCGAATGTGGTGGTGCGATGGTTGGGTACACCGTAAAACAGTTCGGTTCCCCTGTCGCCGGCACAAAATATATTAAAATCCCATAATTTTATTGTCCCATCTTTGGTAACACCCGAATTTACTTTAATTACGGCGGCAGGCCTGAACATGTCGTACATGAATTCTTCCTTCCGGCTCCACATCAGTTGAATGGGCGTACCTTCCACCATCATTGCGATCCGGGCAGCTTCGGTTGCCTGGCGGTTGTAAATTTTCCCGCCAAATCCACCGCCAAGAAAAATTTGTTTCAAATGCACTTTTTCCTTTGGCAGTTTGAGTGCTCCTGCCACTTCTTCGCGCGTGCCAAAAGGGGTTTGCGACGAAGCCCACATGGTGAGCGCCCCATCTTTAAAAACTGCGGTTGCGGCATGGGTTTCGATTGTAGCGTGAGCTTTGTAGCCGTCGTGGTATTCATTTTCGAAAAGAAATCCCGACTCCTTTTTCCCTGTTTCCAAACTTCCCCCCTCGTGCCGAACATTGCTCTCGGTTGCTGTTTTCAGGATATGTTCGAAAATGGTTTCGTTATTTGCTTTCGATGCTGGTTTCTCCCATTCAGCTTTGACAATTGAAACAGCCTGTTCTGCAATTTCATAAGAAGCGTGAAGTACGACAATAAAATCATCTTCCCTGAGTACCTGAACTCCCTGGATTGATTCGGCTGCGGAAGTATCAACCGAAATCAGTTTTGAACCGTGTGCAGGCGGTCGCACAATTTTGGCGTACAACATGCCCGGCAACTGAATATCGGCAGAAAAAAGCGCTTTTCCTGTAACTTTTTCAACCGAATCCAAACGAAGATGGGATTTCCCGATGATTTTAAAATCACCCGGTTTTTTGAGAACGGGTTTCTCACTTATGGTTTGAATTATCTTTTTGCCCTTTGTGAGATCGCCATAAGTAACATTTTTGTTTCTGTCCGATTCAACATAAATAACCCCGTTTTCAGCTATGAGTTGTTCCAGCGTAACATCTAATTTCTCAGCTGCCAGCTTTTTTAAAACTTCCCTGGCTTCGGCTGCCGCAGCCCTGATTACCGGGTCGTGGAAACGGGAGGTCATTGAACCCCAGGTACCGTCGTCGTGCGGGCAAAGGTCAGTGTCGCCCATAATCATATCTATCTTGTCGATACCTACTTCCAGTTCGTCGGCAAGCGCCTGTGCCAGTGATGTGTTGGCGCCTTGCCCCATTTCAATTTTCCCTGAAAAACAATCAACACGGCCATCTTCTTTTACCCGCAGATAGGCATTGAATTCAGGGAATTCGCCACCATTCCGGGGCTTACATCCCGTAAGGAAACCCATTTGGCTGATGGAAAAAACAATGATAATCCCACCTCCAATATTTTTCAGGAACTCACGTCTGTCAATCTGCACCGGTGGTTTGTTCACATCGTGGAAATAGTACTGGTGTATTTTATCTGCTTTCATTGCTGTGGTACTCCTTTCATTATTTTTGATGCTGATTCAATTGCCCTGAATATACGCGTGTGGGCGCCGCAACGACAGAGATTGTCTTCCATGCCGTCAATAATTTCCTGCCTGGTTGGTTCCGGGTTTTTTTTCCAGCAAACCCACTGCATTCATAATCATTCCCGGCGTGCAGTAACCACACTGCAGCGCATCGTGTTCAACAAAAGCCTGCTGAACAGGGTGTAGTTTATCACCGTCAGCCAGTCCTTCAATGGTTACAATTTTTGCCCCGGCAACATCTTCAAGAGCGGTTACACACGAACGTACCGGTTCACCGTTCATCAGCACTGTGCACGAGCCGCAGTATCCTTCGCCGCAACCATATTTGGTGCCGGTGAGGTTAAAGCTGGTGCGAAGCGCCCAAAGCAATGTTTGATTTTTT
Source organism: uncultured Prolixibacteraceae bacterium (assembly GCA_947085485.1). GTDB lineage: Bacteria > Bacteroidota > Bacteroidia > Bacteroidales > Prolixibacteraceae > Draconibacterium. The sequence goes on along the minus strand of CAMTWS010000005.1, from coordinate 14,533 downwards.
TCTGGCTGGATTTCAACCTGTTTTCCATTCAATTCAAATTGTACTTTTTCTTCCATATTTATTAAGTTTTATTGATTTTTATTGATTTCATCTTCATATTCTTCCGGAGTGTCAATGTCACTGAGGATTTCAGGAATATTGCATTCCACTTCATATACATCATCTTTAAATTTTTCTGAAAGTGTGCGCAATCCTTTTTCAGAATCAAGTCTTTCAATTTCAGTTTTATATCTTGTCTCAATTAAAACCGGATGTCCGCGCCTGCCATTGTATGTTGGCATGACAATTCCTTTTTTCGATTGAATCCACGCTTCGATAACCAAATCAGTTACCTGTGAAGGAATTTGGGGCTGGTCGCCAAGGAAAATAAGAGCAGCCCTTGCCTCACCCGGTAAGGCCCTGAACCCGCAAATGACAGACGACAACATTCCAGCCATATAATTTTCGTTCACACAAAATTTTACCTGATTATTTACGATTTGTTTTTGTATTTGTTCGCGGTGCGAGCCCAGCACGACCAAAATATTTGAATTTACCGACAGGGCAGCATTTTCTACCACCGTTTCAATAATGGTTTTACCATTGAACGGGAGGAGCAGCTTTTGCCTGTTCATCCGTGTGGAAGCGCCGGCTGCCAGAATTATTGCCCAAATTTCTTTCATCTGTTTTTAAGTTGATTTCGAACCTTAACCAGTTGTGCCGCAATGCTTAACGCAATTTCCTGTACCGTTATCGAGCCTATTTCCAACCCGATGGGTGTATGAATTTTGTCCCACTGTTCTGCAGTTGCCCATCCGTTTTTCAGGAAAGATTCGCGTACCAGCACAATTTTTTTACGACTGCCAATCATTCCGATATAACCCGCATCAGAACCAATAAATTTTCTCAGCACATCGGCATCTTTTTTATGCCCCCGGGTAACCATTACAATATATGTATCCCTGTCAGCGGCAATGTTTCCAAGGCTTTCATCAAGGTCCCCTGAAAGAACTTTATCAGCATCGGGTAAATTGGTTGTATTGGCATATTCGGGGCGGTCGTCCCAAACCGTTACTTCAAAACCGAGCAGTTTCCCGAGGTGCGAAAGCGCTTTTCCAACATGCCCTGCGCCGGCAATAATCAGTTGTGGCAACGGAACACCCGATTCAAGAAAGGCTAATTCTTCTTTATCTTTATCAGAATCACGAATAACAATCTCCCTGAATTCGTCATGATTGCGATTGGAAATCATTTCTGTTGCGGCTGTAATAACCTCATTCGGAATAAGTTCAGTAAAGTTATTCAGATTTTCAGAAGTAATCCAATACCTTGCCATCACTGCACATTCCGGCGAACCCGAACCGCAAAGGGTTGCCAGAACTCCATGAACACGGCTGTTTTCAGATTCGTTCATGGATTCAAAGGTTTTGACATGCTTTTCAGGAACGGCATCTAAAAGAATACTCATGCCACCGCCGCAAATAGAAGCATCGGCAACAGAAATATCATTATCCAAATCGAAGCGGAAGTAACCTGATTTTTTGGAATTTATAGCTTCCGCAGCTATTTTACCGACAGACAGTTCAACGGAACCTCCGCCAACAGTGCCGGCCAGCAACTTTTTTCCATCGAAAATTGCTGAACTGCCCGGTTTTTGAGGTGTTGATCCGTGCGAACCGGTTACTGTTGCCAACACACATTGCTTATTATTCCTGATAAAATCAAGAAGCTGAAGGTAAATGCCTTTTGTTTTCGGCGCAGTATCCATGATTTGATTTTTCTCTTTTTATGACCTTTTTAAACTGTTAAAATTTCAAACAATAGCCAATTGGATTTTTATTCAGCAATTTCAACCTATCGGAATCAAAATTAGCCAATTTCAATTAAATTCCAATGTTGAAAAACTATTTAAAATGGTTCTTAATCAATGGCATTTGTGTCTGATTTTATTGACTTTTAGAATACTTGCCTTCGCAGTTTAACCTTGACTTTTTATTTGCTTTGATTTTTTAATTGAGCTTAAAAATTAGGTCAGCACGTGAAATATATAACAGCAAAACAACTGCTGCCAGTTGGTTTGCACAAGTTAACATGGAATGGCAGGAATGAAAATAATCAGGCAGTTTCGCAGGGGATTTACCATTTGAAGGTAAATATTGACGGTATTGTTATTCACAAAAAAATCGTGTATTCAAAATATTCTAAAAGTACAGGTCAATGTTTGTCCGTTTTGAGAAACTGTTATTTTCTTTCTTATTTTTACTCAATGAAAACCAATCGCCGCAATTTTATTTCAACAGCATTTGCCGGCAGTGTTGCCGCAGCAATACCGGTTTCGGCTTGCTCTCAAAAAACATCAGAAACAGTTTCGGAAAGTGTTATCGCTAATTACGAAAAACTGGATAAAATTCTGCAACAGCCGGTGTTTAAAAAAGGCCTGTTTAAGTCGCCTTTTATCATTGAAACGCTTGAATTACTCCGGTATGGAAATAGCTTTTTATGCCGGGTGCGTTCAAAAAATGGTGAAGAAGGAATGTCGGTTGGCCACGGCGGGCAGTTGCGATCGCTGTATCCGATTTTCAATAACTTGCTGAAACCCTTTTTTATAGGTAAAGATGCCCGCGATCTCGATCTGTTGTTGGAAAAGGTTTTTATCTACAATCTCAATTTTCGGTTATCGGGCATGGCTTTGGGAGTCCCTCTTTCATGTATTGAATTTGCCATTTTGGATATGATGGGACGTATCGCTGGAAAGTCAATCGGACAACTGATTGGCGATATCCACCATCCTGAAGTGGCAGTTTACCAGGCAACCGAATACCGCGAAAAACCGGTTGAGGAATCAATGGAACTGATAAAGCGCGATGTTGCCGAATACAACGCGAAGGCGCTTAAAATTAAGGTTGGCGGACTGATGTTTATGACCAACGATATCAACGCGGTTGGCCCTCCCGGAAGAACTGAAACCATCATTCCGCTGGTTAGAAAAACCTTTGGCGACGACATGACTTTGTATGCCGATTCGAATGGATTTTATTCGGTTAAAGAAGCAATTCGTGTGGGTAAAATACTCGAGGAATACCGTTTTCAGTTTTTTGAAGAACCTGTAATGTTCGACTGGTACGAAGAGACAAAAACAGTTGCTGATGCCCTAACCATTCCGGTTGCAGGAGGCGAACAGGAATACAGCCTTCACGGATTTCGCTGGCTGATTGCGAACGATGGCCTCGATATTGTTCAACCCGACACCAACTATTTTGGGGGAATGATACGGTCGATGAAAGTAGCGCTCATGGCAAATGCGCTGGGGAAAAAATGCACTCCACACATGTCGGGCGGCGATTTGGGTTTTCTGTACATGATGCATTTTGTATCGGCGTTGCCAAATGCACTGCAATACCATGAGTTTAAAGGATTTAAAACTGACATCGCTTTTGAATGTAAAACTTCGCCTTTAAAAATTGAAAACGGAATGGTTAAAGTCCCCACCGGTCCCGGGCTTGGGGTAGATTTAAATCCCGAATTTGTCAGAAAATTTAAGGTGGCAGAGAGTTAAATACCCAAAAATGTATTGCTTATATAATCAACTAATTACGTAAGCCTTGTATTTATGACGCCCAATGTGAGTTTGGAATTTACATATCGATCAGCGAAATATAAACGCCGGGATTAAATCTAAAACCTGACAAATTACAGGTTTTTTGTTATTTTTGCTTCGCTTGTGTAATTTCATCATTTCTTTCGTCATATTTGATTTGAGCGAAAAGAGAAAGATTTACGACGTGGTTTTAATTTAAAAAATGGTCGGTTGAAATAATAAAATAAGGAAAAAATTTATGGTAAAAATTATTGACACAACATTGCGCGATGCGCATCAATCGCTTATTGCCACCAGAATGAGAACAGAAGATATGCTTCCTGTTTTGGAAAAACTTGATGAAATCGGGTTTTATTCACTTGAAGTTTGGGGCGGGGCAACTTTTGATGCTTGTTTAAGATTTTTAGCGGAGGATCCATGGGACAGGCTGCGAAAAATTAAAGAAAAAGTTAAAAAAACACCCCTCCAGATGTTGCTTCGTGGCCAAAATCTGGTTGGCTACCGACATTATGCCGACGATACCACAAAAAAATTTGTAAGTCTTTGTGTAAAAAACGGGATCGATATCATCAGGATCTTTGATGCGCTAAATGATATAAGGAATATGGAAGTTTCTGTAAAAGCGGCTAAAGATTCAGGCGCCACAGTCCAGGGGGGAATTTCTTATACAACAAGCCCTGTGCATACGGTAGAGAGGTTTACCGAAATGGCAGTTAAACTTGAAAGGCTTGGTTGTGATGTAATATGCATAAAAGACATGGCTGGTATAATTACACCACAAGCTGCATTTGATTTAGTTACTGCAATAAAAAAAGCAACAAAACTGCCTGTCGATCTCCATACCCACATGACCAGTGGGATGGGTATGTTAAGCTACTACGCAGCCTGCGAGGCAGGGGTCGATATTGTTGATTGTGCATTTTCCCCTTTTGCAAATGGCACTTCCCAGCCGCCCATGGAATCATTTATCGCTTCGTTAAAAGATACGCCTTATGATACCGGCCTTGATTTAAAACAACTTGTTGATATTGGCTACTATTTTTTAACTGTAAGGCAAAAATATCAGGCCCTCATCAGTCCTGTTGTTGAAAAATCTGATGTAAGCGTACTGCTCCACCAGATACCGGGGGGGATGATTTCAAACCTGTATTCACAGCTTAAAGAACAAAAAGCAACAGATAAATATAATGATGTCTTGAAGGAAGTGCCCAAGGTCAGGGAAGACTTAGGTTTTCCCCCGCTGGTAACCCCTACAAGCCAGATTATTGGCACACAGGCTGTTTTAAATGTTTTATTGGGAGGCAGGTATAAAAAGGTTACCGAAGAAGTAAAAAATTACTGTTTGGGCAACTATGGCGAAACGCCGGTCCCAATAAAAAAGGAAATTCTCGATCTCATCATTAATAATCAAATACCTGTTACCGTTCGTCCTGCCGATTTATTAAGCCCCGAATTGGAAAAAGCTAAAAAAGAAGCAGAAGGACAGGGGGTTCCCATAAATTCGGAAGAAGACCTGTTAAGCTACGTTATGTACCCGCAGGTTGCTGCAAAGTTTCTTAAAGGGGAGGCTAAGCAGGAACCCATTCCTGTTGCTGAAAATTCTGAAAAAATGCCAAAGCAACGTGTTGATTCAAACGAGTTTATTGTAACAGTTGATGAAGATGAGTTCAGGGTAAAAATAAAGCCGGTTGACAGTGTTGGGCCTGAAAAAGAAAAAGAGGATATAAAACCACAAAAAGAACACATTTCAAAAGGCGCTGTTTTGTCTCCAATTCAGGGAATGGTAGTTTTAATAAAAGTTAAAGTTGGCGATAGCGTTAAAAAAGGACAATCTGTTATAGTTCTTGAGGCAATGAAAATGCAGGCTGAGATTCATTCTGAATTTGATGGCACGGTAAAAGGGATATATGTATCGGAAAGCGAGGTCGTAGATTCAAATGATATGCTTTTGGTAATAGGGTAATGTTAAAATATTTTGTATAAAAAAAGTTCATGATACATAAAATATTAGTTGCAAACCGCTCTGAAATAGCAATAAGGATAATGCGTGCCGCAAGAGAGCTTGGAATAAAAACGGTAGCAGTTTATTCCGATGTTGACACGCATGCATTACATACCAAATATGCTGATGAAGCGTATCCGCTAGAGGGGAACCATGTTAAGGAAACTTACCTGAATATCAAAAAAATAATTGCCATTGCGAAAAAATGCAATGCAACGGCAATACATCCCGGGTACGGATTTTTGTCAGAAAACCCGAATTTTGCTTATTCGTGCGAAAAAGAAGGAATAATTTTTATCGGGCCGTCGAGCAGGGTCATTGAGCTCATGGGCAATAAAATTATAGCCCGGAAAACGGTAGCAGAAGCAGGGGGTCCTGTTGTGCCTGGAACAACAGAAGAAGTGCAAGACATGGAAATTGCAGCAAAAATATCTGCTGAAATAGGTTACCCTGTTATAGTAAAAGCGGCTGCAGGCGGCGGGGGCATAGGGATGCGTATTGCCGCAAACCCACAGGAACTTGCAAATGCAATAGAGCAATCAAAAGCTACCTCCGGATCTGCATTCGGAAACCCATCGGTTTTTATTGAAAAGTATGTTGATCAGCCAAGGCATATTGAATTTCAGATTATTGCCGACAATTACGGAAACGTAGTACATCTTGGAGAAAGGGAATGTTCGATACAGCGGCGGCACCAAAAGCTTATAGAAGAAGCTCCTTCGCCGGTTATGACGGAAGAGTTGAGAAAACAAATGGGCGATGTTGCAGTAAACATTGCAAAGGCAATTAATTATACAAACGCGGGCACTATAGAATTTATCTATACCAATGGCAACTTTTATTTTATGGAGATGAATACCCGCGTACAGGTCGAACATCCGGTAACAGAGATTATCACAGGCATCGATATAGTTAAGCAACAAATACTTATCGCTTCGGGTGAAAAGCTTTCTTTTAAACAGGAAGATATAAAAATAAATGGCCATGCCATTGAATGCAGGATTAACGCTGAAGACCCGTTAAACAATTTTGCCCCGTCGCCGGCAAAACTTAAAGGATACCGCTCTCCGGGCGGAATTGGTATAAGAGTGGACTCGGGTGTGTTTAATACATATTCAATTCCTTCTTATTATGATTCGATGATATCAAAACTTATTGTTTGGGGAAGGGACAGGGATGAGGCCATTGTACGAATGCGCAGGGCGCTGTATGAATACATAATTGTAGGGCCTAAAACAAACATACCGTTTCATAAGGCAGTTCTGTCAAACGAAACATTTATTAAAGGAGAACTCTCAACGCATTTTATTTCCGAACAACAAACAATCCTGAACCAGACAATGCAAATTATTGCCGATGAGCAGTCATTACAGGAAAAACTTGAAAGTATTTTCCGTAACGATAGGAAAACTGCTGCAATAACCGCTGTTGTGGAGACATATATCAAGAGTTTAAAATAAACATATATCTCTACATTGACCAAATAAAAGGGGCTGCAATTTCTTACAGCCCCTTAAAAATTGAACTAAACCAATCGCGTTTCCCTGTTTTCAAAACTATTTATTTCCAAACGTTTTCACTAATCATCCAGTTTTCAACTGTTAATTCTGTTTCTGTTTCCTCAACATTGCTGTTTATATTCCATATTTCTGCGCTGGTCATCCAGTTTTCAAGTTCAAGGCTTGTCTCTGTTCCCGGACCAGTTTCGTAAATGAAAGTTGATTTAGTGTTCCAAATACTTTCATCAGTCATCCATTTTTCAACCTGAAGTGTGGTTTCAATAATTTCGCGGCTTGCGGCTTTTGCTTTTGCTTCCGTACCTTCCGCATTTACATTCCCGACTAATAATAGAAGTGCGATAAATGTTCCTGCTGTAAATTGTTTCATATTTGTTTTCATATTTTCAGTTTTTAAAACCTTTTCCAATTATTTGTTTTCGTTATAATAGACTTATAACAGGTACAAAGGTTGCCAGGTTTTTTGTTAAAAAGTATTAGAACTTTGTTAACGAAACCTTAAGGTCGGTAAACAGCGCGTATTATCGGTAAGATAAAATACTTTGAAGTGTTTTTCCTTTTGGAATTGCCGGTAAATGGCGACAACCAGGTCGATTATATAATGGCGATTGACTATGTTGATGGAGATGTTCACTCCATAGTACTGCGGGCTGCACTGAACAGGGACGAAACTCAGGATGTGGCTGTGTTTACCGTTCAGCGTTTCAACAATGGGTCGGTACAGATTCAGTTGGTTGGCGACGAGGCTTTATACGGCCGAAATTATATAGTTGGACCAATATATGCTGATAACCAGATGGGGACACTAAACCCCGGTTACAGAGGAAAAAACAGAAATGTTGCCGTTGTCAGGACCACAACCTATGAGATTGCTGCCTGGCCGGTAATCAGATATATCTATCTTCCCGGCTATGTCACGTGGCATTCTTCGTGGTACTGGGACTACTATCCGGTTTACTGGTTACTGGAATCCCTGGCGCCCGTTTTACTGGCATACCTACTACGGATATCATTATAACATGCACAATTATTATTACAGGCATTACCGCACATGGAACTATCATCGCTGCAACAATTACAACGACTTTTATTACAGCAACGTCCGGACTTATTCGCCTGGGGTGAGAGCAAGAATTAATAACGGCAATTATAAAAACACCTATTCGCGCCCCGACCTGAGAAAAGACGGGGAAGCGCTTTATGCAAGGACGAATTCAGGACAAAACGCAAGAACACGTGATAATGCTTCGATCGACCGAAACAGAACAAAAAGTTCTCTGTCGGGCCAGAACCGGTCATTGGAAAGTACCCGCACAGGTGCTGAAAGACCTTCGGCGACTAATGTAAACAGAAGGACAGCTTCAGGTTCATCTGTAAACCAGGGAACTGAAAACTCCCGCAAGTTAAAGGCAGTAGCTACCAACAGGAATATCGAAAATAATTCAGCAGTAATGGCAAGTGATAATTCACGCAGAGTTGCAACAAGTCGCTCAGCAGACAGTGGAACCAATACCCCGCGCAAATCTGTTGAAGTTACCAATAACAGGACTTCTTCATCTGGTAATTCAGGACGCAGGTAAAAGAATTTTGTTTTCAGACTAATAGTTTCGTAGAATTTTAAGTTTTCAGACCTTCTCTGTCAAACGGCAGAGAAGGTTGTTTTTTATGCGGATTCCTATGCTAAAGGGGTTGTTGGAAATTTATTACATTATTGAAATTCAGGATTTCCAAACCCAAATCAGATGAACTGTTCAAGCAGTTCGATTCGCTTTTCAATTGGCGGATGGGTTGAAAAAAGGTTGTCCCACGAAAATTTATGGTTCGATGGTTTGGGATTTTCAATAAACATCTGTGCCACGTCGCGGTTTTGTACTGCTTCAATTAAAGGATCGGCACTGATTTTACGCAGCGCCGAAGCCAATGCCTGCGGGTTACGGGTAAGTTCGGCAGCACCTGCATCGGCCATGAATTCGCGCGTCCTGGAAATTCCAAACCGTAACAAAATTGAAATCAGATAAGCTATCGAAGTAATTACAATTGCAAGTAAAATAATCGGGGCATTACTTTTCCCGTCCCTGCTTCTACCCGAAAAATGTAAACTGCGAAACGCCATTTCGGCCACAAAAGCAAAAATTCCCACAAATATTACCGAAATTATCAGTAACCTGACATCGCGATTCCTGATATGTGTCAGTTCATGGGCAATCACTCCTTCCAACTCTTCATCAGTTAGCTTATCAATAATTCCCCTCGATAACGATATGGCGTAACTTTTATCGCTGATCCCACTGGCAAAAGCATTCAGTGAGCTATCTTCAATTACAAATATTTTTGGGATTTTCATTCCTTTTGAAATACAAAGGTTTTCCACCAGGTTGTAAATTCGTTTGTTTTCTTTCCGCTCGAGTGAATGCGAACCGGTTGCCATTTTTATTATCGAGGTGTGAAACATCCAGGCTGTTAAAAACCAGAGCGCTGTACCTATTAATACTATCGGGGTGATTAGAGCAAAATTCCGGTTTGTCGCCAACTGACCATATTCCTGTGGCGCTGTAAACAAAAGAAATACATAAACCATGGCCAGCAATATCAACGGAAAAGCAACCAGCAAAAAGATGGAATTAAAATTATTCCTTCTTATTTGTTTCTGAATACCAACGTACTGCATTAATTTTAAAATTTAATTTTTGGTGGTTCTTCCATTTCTTCACGACGTACCCCACCCAAATCGAACATTTTTTCGCGTTTAAACCCAAACATTCCGGCGATAATATTTGCCGGAAAAGTTTCCACGCCCGTATTGTATTCGGTTGTGGCAGCATTAAAATACCTGCGTGCGGCAGCCAGTTTGTTTTCAATGTCACTCAGCTCTTCCTGAAGTTGAAGAAAATTCCGATTGGCTTTCAGGTCGGGATAGGCTTCCAACTGAACTCGTAATCCCTGCAAGGCAGAAGTCAGTTTTCCTTCAGCTTCAATTTTTTGATCAATGGTTTGGGCGCCCATCGCAGCACTGCGCGCTTCAGTAACTTTCAGCAGCACTTCCTTTTCGTGCGTAGCATAGCCTTTTACTGTTTCTACAAGTTGAGGGATCAAATCATGACGTTGGCGAAGCTGTACATCAATATCATGAAAAGCATTTTCGCGCGTGTTGCGCAAACGTACCAGCCTGTTGTACAGTCCAATAAGCCAAAATACAACTACTACTGCTAATCCCAAAAAAATTAAAATTTCCATTTTTGACAAATCTTTAATTGTTTAACCCAAAAAATTCAGCAATTATTTTTAGATATGCATTGTAAGTTTCAGAACCTGAAAGTGAAAGCTTTCCAGATTTCAAGCATAACTTTTTTGCTAAAATTAATCAAAAAGAATACATCAGGAATCTGAATCTCAACTTTTTTGATTGTTCATTTGCAATACAGGTTTTAACTTACAATAAAATGTAGTTTAAGCTTCCAAAAGTTATATGTTTGTAACAGATGATATGGTTATATCAATTTAAAATAAAGTACTACTTGACTTTAGACAAAATCTTAAAACAAAATGAAAAAGCAAATTTTTTCGCATTCAAAGTTGACCACTACCTTGATATTAGTCCTTTTCTCCGGTGTTGTATCTTCCCAAACTTCATTACCAATTCCCCATTTGAAAAAGAAAGGAAACGCCACGCAATTGATTGTCGGTGGAAAGCCCTTCTTAATGCTGGGAGGTGAACTGGGGAATTCGAATTCGTCGAATACTGATTATATGAACTCAATTTGGCCTACACTTGAAAAATTGAATTTAAATACTGTTTTGGCTCCTGTTTACTGGGAGTTGATTGAACTGCAGGAAGGAAAATTTGACTTTTCGCTGGTGAATGATTTGATTGCTGGCGCCCTTCAGCGCAACATTCGCCTTGTGCTTCTTTGGTTCGGGAGCTGGAAAAACAGCATGTCGTGCTATGCCCCCGCCTGGGTTAAAAATGATTATACCCGCTTCCCCCGTGCCCGCGACATCAACAATAAACCGGTCGAAATTTTGTCTCCCTTTGTGCAGGCAAACTGCGATTCCGATAAAAAAGCCTTCGCCGAACTGATGAAATTTGTGAAAAAACTGACAGTGAACATCATACGGTAATCATGGTTCAGGTTGAAAACGAAATCGGGATGCTGCCCAATGCACGCGATTACATTCCCGAAGCACAAAAAGCCTTTACTTCAGCAGTTCCTTCAGAGTTAATGAGTTATCTTGAAAAACACAGGAAAAACCTGATGCCCGAATTCCTTGAAATGTGGAAAAAAGCAGGATCAAAAACAAACGGGACCTGGACAGAAGTTTTCGGAAATAATATTTCTACCGAAGAAATTTTCATGGCCTGGTATTTTGGTAAGTATGTAGAAGAAATCACGGCTGCCGGAAAAGCGGAATATCCCCTGCCCATGTTTGTAAATGCAGCATTGAACCGTCCGGAAAGGCTTCCCTGCCAATATCCGAGCGCCGGCCCGTTGCCCCACCTGATGGATGTTTGGCGGGCCTCAGCGCCTACAATTGATTTTCTTGCTCCCGACATTTATTTTGCCGATTTTAAAAAGTGGTGTGCCTTGTACGATCGCGGCGGGAATCCGCTGTTTCTTCCTGAAGTCCGTTACGAACACTTTTCGGGGCCTGAAAGTTACGAACCTGCCTGCGGGCCAAAAGCATTTTATGCATTTGGAAACCACGATGCAATGGGATTCAGCCCTTTTTTCATCGAATCAACATCAGACCTGGTAAAAGAACCTGTTACCGCGACTTATGAAATTCTGAATCAGTTAACTCCTTTAATTCTTGAGCATCAGGGCACAAAAACGATGAAAGGTTTTCTTTTCGACAAGGAACACCAGGCGGATACCATTCAACTGGGCGGATACAGGATTGTAGCCAAACACGATTACACACTGGGCTGGTCGCCCAACTCGAAAGATGAAACATGGCCCATTACAGGTGGAATGATTATTTGCACGGGCGAAGGTGAATATTTTATTGCCGGCGAAGGTATCGTGCTCTCTTTCCCTCCGGTAAACGAAAAAACGGTGGTTGGTATCGAAACCATCGATGAAGGAACATTTAGCAACGGCGCCTGGAAACCCGTCAGAAGACTCAACGGAGACCAAAGCCACCAGGGGCGCCACTTAAGAATCACAACCGATGAACCAGGCATCCAGTTTTTGAAACTCTACAAATATGAATAAACATCGGTTTTTATATTGAATTTGAATAAACATTCAACTCTGCGATGAAGCAAACTTTTAGAATTTTTCTCTCTTTTTTCGTTTTACTGACATTGATGTTATTCGCACCAGCATCATTTTCACAGGTGCGTCTTCCGAAACTGGTTAGCGACGGGATGGTCCTTCAGCGCGATACCCGTGTGAAAATCTGGGGCTGGGCATCCGCCGATGAAAAAGTCACCGTTCATTTCAATAAAAGTACTTTTTCAACTATAACCCGAAACGATGGTAAATGGGAACTTACCCTGCCTGCTCAAAAACCGGGAGGACCGTTTGAGATGAAAATCACTGCCAGCAACCAGATAATTTTGAAGGATATTCTTTTTGGCGATGTGTGGCTCTGTTCAGGGCAATCGAACATGGAATACCCCATGAGCAGGCTCACCGACAGGTATTCCCTCGAAATTACCACCTGCGAAAACAGTAAAATCCGACAATATAAAATTCCTCTGAAATACGATTTCAACACACCTCAGGAGGATTTTATGTCGGGAAAATGGGAAGCTGTAAATCCTAAAACCATTCTCAATTTTTCGGCAGTGGCGTACTTTTTTGCCCGCGATCTTTTTGCAAAATACGGTGTGCCAATCGGAATCATCAATGCCAGTGTGGGTGGAAGCCCTGCCGAAGCGTGGATGAGCGCCGAAGCGCTGAAAGATTTTCCGCAATATCTTGCCGAAGCCGAAAAATCCAAAAATCAATCATATATCGATGAAATCCAAAGCAAGGAGCGAAAAGCAACGGATGAATGGCATGCAAAATTAAATCAGTCGGACAAAGGATTAAAATTGCAACCAACCTGGAAAGACCCTGCTTTCCATGCTTCTTCGTGGCCAACCATGCCCGTTCCCGCGTATTGGGCCGACAATGGCTTGGAAGAAGTAAACGGGGTAGTTTGGTTTCGGAAAGAGATTGAAATTCCAGCTACATTCACCAGTACTAAATCATGGATTCAAATGGGCCGCATGGTTGATGCCGACTCGGTTTTCATTAACCGACAATTTGTTGGCACTACCGCTTACCAATATCCACAACGAAAATACGCTATTCCGGCCGGTCTTTTACAGCCCGGGAAAAATTGTATTGTTGTCAGGCTCATCAGCAATTCGGGCAAAGGAGGTTTTGTTCCGGATAAGCCTTACCAAATTGTTGCAAGCAAAGACACCTTTGATTTAAAAGGCAACTGGCAGTATCAGTTGGGTTGTGCAATGGATCCAACTCCGGGACAAACTTTTGTCCAATGGAAACCCACCGGTTTATACAACGGAATGATTGCCCCTGCCAGTAATTACGCAATAAAAGGAGTAGTTTGGTACCAGGGAGAATCTAACGCAGAACGGTTTCAGGAATATCAAAAACTGCTGACGGCTTTAATTACCGACTGGCGAATCAAACGCGATCAGGAAAAACTACCATTCATCCTTGCCCAGCTTCCAAACTATATGGAATCAAAAAACCAGCCATCAGAAAGCAGTTGGGCTTCGTTCAGGAATGCACAGTTGAAAACGGTTCAAACCATAAAAAACGTAATTCTCACTGTCAATATCGATTTAGGCGAATGGAACGACATACACCCGCAGAATAAACTCGATGTAGGGGAACGGCTTGCATTGGCTGCCCGGGAATGTGTATACGACCAAAGCAAAACGATTGTTATTGGCCCGGTTTACCAAAAGATGAAAATAATAGGGGACAAAATTGAGTTCACTTTTAAAAACTATGGTAGTGGCCTGGTTTCAAAAGACGGTAAAGAGTTGAAACATTTTGCCATTGCCGGCGCCGACCATAAATACGTTTGGGCCAATGCTGAAATTAAAGGGAACAAGGTAATAGTTTGGAGCGAAAATATCCCCAATCCGGTTACTGTTCGTTATGCCTGGGCCGACAATCCTGAAGGAGCTAACCTGTACAGTAAAAAAGGAATGCCTGCTGTGCCGTTTTCAACAGAATAAACACGGGCAAAACTCCCTGTGGGTGAATGATCCGGCTCCCGGTTTCGATTTTTACCCCGGGCTGAATTTCGGTAACAGTTGGGTAACAAAACAGTTACTAATCAGTTTGCAAATTAGCAATAGTATTTAAGGAACGGATAACGTTTTGTTTATTTTTTAGGACTGTATCTGTTACCGAGCGGAGGACGGCAAAAATGAACGCACCGTTTGGGGATTTAAATTGTCCTGACACT
>CAMTWS010000004.1:0-19535 GCA_947085485.1 uncultured Prolixibacteraceae bacterium | reverse complement strand
GGCTGAAAATTCCGGAGCCGAGCAGTTTTACCAGGAAATCAGGGGTAACTTCTCGCAGAATAGCCGTTTAATCGGGTCGCTTGGAGCCAGTTACTGGTGGGAAAAAGCCGACCAAATGTATTGGCTTTCTCCAAATGAGCAGCATTTTGCCAGCATAATGTTACTTCAGCCTCCAATGCCGGTTTTTCCTAACGGTCAGCCCATTTCTATTCTCGCTCTTCCGAAAATCCCCCAGTTGGGGCCGCTTGGCGGAATGCCGCTCCCAACCAATCACCAGGAGGAAATCAGGAGTGCAGCTACCAACCAGTCGGTAGAGGTTTTTATGGATGTAACTTACCAACTCACCCGAAAACTTTTTGTGACCGGTGGTGTTCGCGGTGTTTACGATATGTATAAACTAAATAACGAAGCCGAATTTACAGGTGGCAATCCATCAACTTTAGGATATTTAACCGGAAATGCGCCAAACCTGTTTTTTAAACCATCGGCAAACCAGGAAATTAGTAAAAACACCTTTTCGTTTACAGGAAAAGCTGGTTTGCAATACAAGTTCAATGAATACGCAAATGTGTTTGCAAATTATTCCCGTGGCCGCCGCCCCAATGTTTTACAATTTACATCAACCGGTGAAAAACAAATTCTGGATGCCGAATTTTTGGACAATTTCGATGCAGGATTTAAAGCATCGGTATTGGAACGGGTGTTTATTGATGCCGTTGGTTTTTACCAGAAATACAAAAATTTCCAGAGCAGTGCATGGGTAGCCAATCCCGGAACAGGCGAGTTTAACTACATCATTATCGATGGCGGAAAAGCCACAACTTATGGGATTGAAACCTCTGTTAATGTTGCAGTTATCAAACAGATGGAACTTTTTGGAAACTATGCATGGCTGCATTCTGCTTTCGATTCGACCAATACCGGTGGACTGGCCCAGCAGTATGCCGGAAACAGTTTCAGCCTGGCGCCCGAACACAGTTTTACAGCGGGATTTAATGCACAGGTAAATATTACACCTAACATTCAATTGTTTGTTTCACCTTCGTATTCGTATAAAACCCATATTTATTTCACCGATGCCAACACTGAAGGGCTCGATCAGGATGCCTACGGTTTGCTGAATGTAAACGGCGGATTAAAACTGGCTGAACCCAAACTGGTTTTATCGGTTTATGCAACCAATCTGCTCGGCGAACAATATGTTACCAGCGGAGGAAATACCGGAAGTTTGTTTGGCATTCCAACTTTTGTACCCGGATCGCCGCAAATGTTTGGGGCAAAGGTGACGTGGGAGTTTTAGTGGTTTGATTTTTCTTCCGGAGAAGATACACTGATCTGCTTTTTACCCAATAGCTTCTCTTATTGCTGTTAAAATACATTGATTGTAACCTTTTCTGTTATTAGTTGTATCAAGAAATTGTAATCAGGTTTTTTGCTACTATCAATCAACTAATAATTAAACTGCTATGAAAACATTTATTACCATCGCAATTGCCATATTCATTGCATTAAATTTAAGCGGGTTACAAGCGCAAACCAAACAACCAAAACTCAATCAGTATGAGTTATACAAACAGTTTACCGGTACCTGGCAGGCAACAATTGGCGCCGACAGCATTGAGGTGCGGGAGTGCCGGGAATATGGGCTGGCCTTTGTAATTGATGTATATCGGGTTATTAAAGGTAAGAAAATACCTATTTATATTAACAATGTGAGTTATGATGCAAATGAAAGCAAATTTAAAGGGTTTCTGTTGTATCCCAACGGAGGTTATTTTACATGGATAGGCCAATTCACCAAAAACAATACATTTTCAGGCGATGTCGTTTTTAATTTTATACCTAATGCAGTTTGGTCAAAATTTCACAGCGGTTTTATAAATCAAAATGAATTCAGTTGCACTAATTTTAATCAGGAAGGTTTACAAACCATCGAAATGAAGTTTATTAAAACAAATTAAATTGAAACCGTTAAAAAGGAGAACTACCTAAAAAGAAAAAAGAGGTAGAATTCTTTGGACGCTTTTGATGTTATTGATTATTTACAAACCCCTTCATAAAACCAATCATAAAAAGAAGAATTCTACCCCTTCGCTAAACTGTTTTTCAAAAATAATGCCAAAATTTTATACTGCTGTCAATCAATGCATTACATTATTTTCAAAAATATCCGATTTCTATAAAGTGGAACAGTCGGTTGTTATTTTCCCAAAATACTACCTTTTCTAATGTTGGGTTTTATCCTTTTACCGGATAGCGCCCAATCAATTTTTGTTAATAAAAGGTAATTTTGTATTTATTTTTAATAAGATTTGAACCATTAAAAAAATTTTATGTTTGAATGTAAATAACAAATTTTAGAAATATGGAAAACGAAAAAATTATTGCTGTGGTTGGCGCCACAGGGGCACAGGGAAGAGGGCTTATAAATGCCATTTTAACCGACAAAGAAGGAGGATTTAAGGTACGGGCCATCACCAGAAATGCAGGTTCAGATAAAGCTAAAGAGCTGGCAAAATCGGGAGTTGAAGTGGTTGAGGCAAATGTTGATGATAAAGCAAGTCTGGTGAAAGCTTTCGAAGGAGCTTATGGCGCCTATTGCGTTACTTTTTTCTGGGAACATTTCTCCCCTGAAAAAGAAAACCTTCATGCCAAAAATATGGCCGACGCTGCAAGTGAGGCGGGAGTTAAGCATGTAATCTGGTCAACCCTGGAGGATACAAGAAAATGGATTCCTTTGAGCGATGACAGAATGCCCACTTTGCAAGGCAAATACAAAGTCCCTCACTTTGATGCAAAAGGAGAATCGAATGTTTATTTTGAAAAAAGCGGTGTTCCATATACATTATTGAATACTTCGTTTTACTGGGAAAACTTCATTTATTTTGGGTTGGGCCCGCAAAAAGGACCTGATGGTGTACTGGCAATTACATTTCCGATGGGCGATAAAAAACTGCCGGGAATTGCATCTGATGATATTGGGAAATGTGCTTACTCAATTTTCAAGGCTGGTAAGGAATACCAGGGAAAAACGGTTAGCATTGCCGGGGAACATTTAACAGGCAGTCAAATGGCTGGGGCATTTACAAAGCATTTGGGAGTTGATGTTAAATACAATGATGTTCCTGCATCGGTTTACAGGAGTTTTGGCTTCCCCGGCGCCGATGACATGGGAAACATGTTTCAGTTCAAAGCCGATTTTGAAGCAGATTATTGCGGAGCAAGGGATATTAAGGAAGTAAAAAAACTAAATCCTGAATTGTTAAACTTCGATTCGTGGTTGCAGAAAAATAAAGCAGCAATAAAAATATAACATTAGCCGATGAAGTTATAAATGAAGGTGGGTAGCAGTTATCCACCTTTTTTTTTGAAATGGCTGTTTGATGATTCCAGAAATCCGGGAGTCAAATTTTCATTAAAAAAATGAACCAATTAACTCAGGCATTTCATTTCTGTTTATCAATCCATTAAACCTTTAATTTGCTTTACAGTCTATATTCAATTCAAATTAAAAACATAAACTAAATTATCATGAAAAAAGTATTCTTCTTTCTTGCAGCAATCGCAGTATCGGTAACAGTATCAGCACAAGTTGATTTATCAGGTTCCTGGAAATTAAACAGTTCGAAAAGCAAATTGGGCGCTGAATTTAGTATGGCGCCAAAAGAAATTATCGTTGTTCAAAAAGGCAATGACCTGAGCGTGGAAAGACACTCTGAATGGCAGAGCCAGGCATTTACAACCAACGACAAATTTACCCTCGACGGAAAAGAGTGTGTGAACGCCGGCATGATGGATACGCAGAAAAAATCGACTGCGGTTTGGGCCGCTGATAAAAAATCGCTAAAAATAACTTCAAAAATACCTATGCAGGATGGTGGAGACTTCTCACTTACAGAAGTTTATAAAATAGATGGCGAAAATATGGTGATTGATATGAGCGCCTCATCATCATTTGGTGATATGTCTGAAACCCAGGTTTACGATAAAAAGTAATCACTTTTTTGTTAATATTTTTTCAGGGCGCTGTCCGGTTTCGGGCGGCGCTCCTGTTTTTGTATTATTTAATCTCAAAGGGATTTTTCCCGTTCCATTTTCCGCCACCCGAAAGAATAGTATAAAGTGCATCGTAATGCATGGTTTCGAAAATGGTGAATCCTGTAAACGAAATTATGGCGCGGTCGTCGGTAAACTGGCGTTCTTTGGGCAGTTCCATCATTGCCGGAACCGATTTTGCATTGCTTCTCCGGCCAACCACGCCCGGACCAAAAACTGTAATTCCCGGTTTCGATCCCCAGCCCAAACTTTCGGTGTAAGCGCTTTCCCGGTCGTGGATATTGTGCACCTGATGAAATCCAAGCGCTGTGATGTAGCTGATTCCAATGGGATTCAGTCCGGTTTTGTAATCCATTAACCCCGAAGCTCCATCGAAATATTTCTGTTCCTTCGTCAGTTTCCATTGCAACAAAGGTAAAGCTGCATATTGTGGCTGACGCACATTGTGGCCCCAGCCGCCCTGTGCCGGATTGTTCCCCACCGGAAAAGCGCGGTTTTCCAGTTCAGCCAGGTTTTTGTCGGCGCCATTTTTAATGGCTTTTTTGAAATAGTCCACAATCACCGAGTCGGTTGGAACATCTTTCGCAAGCACATACGATAAAATATACGCCGGATTGTCAAACCTTTTGTCATTCAGCGAATAACCTGGTGTGAGAAACAAATTATTCTGCATCGAATCGGCAATGGTATAAAGTTCCCTGATTTTCTGATGGTCGGCTTCTTCCTTTTTAATCAGGTAGCGCTGAATGTGGTAATACAACTTTTCAGGATCTGCCATTTTTTCCGAACTGTTTTGCATGGCTTTTTCGCCTCTTTTAATGAGTTCAACAGCTTTTTCGGGTTTGTAAGGTTGAATAATCCGGGCCAGGTGCAAAAACAATCCTGCTCCTGTACAGGTTGCCCGATTATCAACTTTTACAGTTCCGTATTTCTTTTTGTCGAGATCGAGCGGTGCGGCAAACGGATCGGGATAATGGCGGGTTTCTGTACCAAAATGAATTGAACCGTCTTCATTTTGAAGGTATTCCCAGGCCAGCGTTCCCCATACTGCTTCGTCGATGATATCAGGAATTTTGTTGGCATAATTCATAATATTGAAATTCTCATCGAAATCGCCCGGAATATGGTATTGCGCATCAGTGAAATAATCCGGAAAAGCTTCATAAATCATCAGGTTCAGGATTGGGTTCGCCATGTGGTAAGCACGGCGATCGGCATCACCGGCATCATGATATCCGCCATAAACCTTAAAAATCCTTTCAGTTCCAACCACATCGATATTGGCTTCACCAATCGGGCCATCAACATCGTAAATCAATGTGTGACAGGCATGTTTCCTGATATCGGGCTCATTAACCGGACAGCCGCAACGCTGCAAATACTGTGCACGAAAAAGTGTGTGCGCCAGCATTTTCGAAAATTCGCCACCAACGCCAAACGGATAAGAGCACCCAATTCCGTCAACCGCTATTTTATAAGGCCCACCCTCGGGAATCAGCGCCAAATCAATCCGGTAAACAAATCCACCCGATGAAACATCATCTCCGACTTCCTTTAATTTCCCTTTTGAAACCGATTTGCCCGAAGCAGTTTCAAAAACTTCGTAACCTGGCAATTCGCCAGCAATTTTGCGGCCTCCGCCCGTTCCGAGCCATATTTCAAAATTGGCATATCGCACCTTCGAAAAAGCGCTGTATCCGATCTGATTGGTTTTTATCGATTCGCAGAAAATCTCCCTGTCATTAAAAGTAAACTCCCTGATTCCGAAAGGTGTTTCAATTTTGTATTTTTTCCCTTTGGCCAGTTTATCTGTTTCAAGATAAACATGGTGATTGCACTGGTTGGCCTGCATTACATATTTATGAATGCTTTTTGCAGGTTTCCCGTTGATTTTCCAAAGCGATAAATCGGCTGTACCAATTTCTTCTATATTAACAGTGTCGCTTGTGAAGAATGCCACAATAACATTGTCGGATGCTGTGCGCACTTCTTTGAAGGTTACTTTTGAATACACCTGATTTGCCACAAAAAACAGGATGAGAAATGTGAGAATGAAATTCTTTTTTGACATGATATCAGGTTTTTTGATTTTCGATTTAGCTGTTTGAGTTTCAAAACTAATTAAAAAAACAGTTCTGATAAGAATTTTGCAATCGAAATTTAAAAAGCTGAGGAGCTGCGGAATATTTATAGAAATAATTCAGGCTTTTCATTTTTAACCGAAACTTTAGAAAAAAACAAATTTCTGAGATTTTAAACATTAAACTAATAAGCTGAAATTGTTATGTTTATTTGATATAAATTAAACGGATTGTAACTAAATTGGGCTGTTTATTTTTTGATTGAAAAATGCTAATCAAAAAAGAAACTGCATTCGAGGAAATTAATTGAAAATAGAGAATTAATGAAATAATTAAATTATTGTATGACCAAGAACTTTTAGAATTGGCTAACTACATTGATTTCATTTACTATAATAGAATTGTTTCAATTAACGATAAAGGAAAGAGAGTGGAAGAAATTTTAAAGCTAAGAAAGACTGATGAAAGTAATTTAAAACATAAAATGTCCCCACTCGAAAGAAATAAAATTGGAAATATTGATACTTCTGTTGTCATTCAATTTTTAACTAAAACATTAAAAATAACTAAGGAAGATGCATATTTAATATTTAAAAAGGTAAGATGAATTAAATTATTTAAGGATAGCTCATAATGATAATATTATGGTTAAGTGATTACATTAATTTAAACAAATAACCTATAAAATCTGAAAATGATTGAAAGAGAAAGACACCTTAATTACATTGAACGACACGGCCGGTTTGTAATCGATTGCAAAACCGATGCACTTACCCCTGAGGAGATTATTATACTTGAAAAATGGGGGTACTGGATGGAAGGATTGTTTAAAAAGGAATTAGCACCTATTACAAAGAAGCAGGCAGAATTTATTCGCGTTGCCAAACGAGAGATGGAGCCTGAAACAATTTATCAAACAGCCTGGAGAAAGTACTTAGAACAAAAAGAGAGGGAATCGAAACGGGAGGATATTTAGAATAAAGAATACCTGCCTTGAGAGGATACTTTTTAAAACAGAGAGATGCTCAAAAAAACAGGACGATGATGTTTGGAGCAATGAGTTAAAACCAAAGGAATTAAAAATCTAAAAAACCTATAAACCACTTATAAATGGCAGATAAAGTTATAAAAACCAACGAAAGCATTGTTCCGTTTCTTGGAGAAAGATTAAGTTTTATAAGAGGTCTGGACCCCCTCGGATTGCAAAACACATCGGATACAACCTTCTCCCTATTATTGCCGGGATTAAACAATGTTACCGGACGTATCCGGTATTACAGTTTCTACTGCTGGGTTTTAGACATATACAGCAAAGTAAACGGTAGTACAAATCCTGAAGAACAGAAAAAGTTTATCAGAAGGGCTGAATTTATAATTGCCCTGGCATCTCATTATATTGATGGCGACCGTTCAAGCATTCCTGGCAGCAATTATGCAATTCTTGAAATTGATATTAATAAAAAAACTGAACACGATTTACAATCTTCAACTTTTAAGCCCGATGGTACTACACGGGGTTCATACTGGACTTACCCGACCGGGGCATTTGGACAGTATTATTATGGTTCATTGAGGAGTATTGGAATCATTACCGAAAGAGAAAATCAAGCGGGTATTTTCGTTCGACTCAATAAAAGAAATGATGATGTAATAAGTGGCGAAGAACTTGCCGAAGCGTTTGACCAAAACATCTCTGCTGAAAAAAAACAGCTTTTTCTAAAGGCTATAAATACAGGAAATATAAATGAGGAAGAATTGAAATCATTGCTGCCCGATTTTAATCTAACCCAGGTGCCAAACCATTCAAGAGAACAAGACTTATTGATAAAACTGTTAATTCAAAAAGATTACCCTTTGAGAATTGAAGAAGAACCTTATTATCTCAGAAAACAAACAATAAAACATCTGCTGCAATTTATAAACAACAACGGAGAATTAACAGATCGGTTATTTGTATATAACTGCTATAATACCAAAGGAAAATTAAACTCGTTGACCGACAGTTGCTTAATGGGTTGGTATTATTACCAGTTTAATGAATTTTGGCATTATGCAAACACTTCGACTTTAAATGGAACACTTGCCTTTCTTGAAAATACCGTTGGCCCTAAATGGATGCCAATTTATCAACTTGTAACAGAAGTTACCCAGGATGTAATTCAATTTTATATCGATAATCACTTTATACAAAGCGGAGATGATGATGTAAATACTTTATTGACAAATGTTTCTGCATTGAATGAGTTCGACTGTTTTAACAATACCTCTCAAACCAGACTAATTGAAAAAGTGTCCAATGCTTTTTTACTGATGTTCACCATCTACCTGAATAATAAATCGCAGTTAATCGAACTTAAAGAATACTCGGAAAACAACGAACTCGGTAAGGATGGTGAACCTACCGGTTATTTTATAACGCAGTTCAATGCAAAGAAACAAACATCTATATACAAGTTTATTTTCGACTATATTTATGTAAATGTTATTTATCGACATCAGTACGTGGCTTTCAGGAAAATCAGGGGTGGAATACAATCGACACAGAAATTCATTATTGAAGATTTGAATATACGATTCCTTGGAAATTTTGAGGCAACCTATACTGGTCCAAGGGTTGGTAATTTAATCGCCTTTCTGAAAGATTTAAGTATGGTTGCACCAGAGAATACTTTAACAAACTCTGGTAAATTACTTTTAAATAACCTCCAAGAACAATGATTGCAAGAAGAAATATTTTGGATTTGATCGGAATGCATCGTGGAAAATATCACTCGTGCATTTTAACCTGTTACTCATTGGATTTTTCATTTTTTGAAGAACGGGTATTGCCAACTTTAAGAGCTGTCAACATAAAAAATGTTAATGTCTTTGTCGATGGTAAATTTCTCGAAAAGACCCAAGATGTTACAACAGGCCATGAGTTTAGATTTAATAAAACCTATAATTTTCAGCCAGTTTATGCAAAAGGTGTGTTTCATCCAAAGATAATGATCTTAACAGGTGTTAAACATGGCTTACTTATTATCGGTTCGGGCAATATTACTTCATCGGGTTTAAGTACCAACGATGAAATATGGGGTGCTTTTCAGTTGAACGATATACATAATGAAAATTCATTTTTATTTGCTGAGGTATGGAATTACTTACAGCAGTTTATTAATGAAACTTTTGGTTTTATTCCACAAAAAATAGAGTGGATAAGAAAATACTCTCCCTGGTTGGCTGAATTGCCAATATTAATTGGTGAATCCTATTTAGAAAGTATAAACAACTATGCTTCATTTATTTACAATTCCGATAAAAGTTCAATTTATAAGGAATTAATCAGGAAAATACCAAATAAGAATCTGCAAAAACTAACAATCATTTCACCTTACTACGATCAAAGTGGTGCGCTGTTAAAGGAATTGAAGCGCCACTTTCAACCTGAAGAGTTTAATTGTGTTTTAGACCTGGAATATGGTTTGTTGCCAAAAGATTTGGATGAAGAAATTGCTTCTTTTATAAAGTTTTATGATTGGTCTGGTTGTATGAAAGATTTTAATCAGGATGTAAACCGGCTTCATGCAAAAATATTTCATTTTTTATTTTCCGATGGCACTGAATACATGATGCTGGGAAGTGCCAATGCAACAACGGCAGCGTTAGGAACCGCTGTTGAACAGGCTATAAACCATGAAGCAGGATTGATTATCAGACGAACCATATCAAACAAAACATGGTTGGAAGAACTTCATATCAACTTACCCGAGGCTACAATTAATATAAATTCAATTACCAGGAACAATCATTTTACAAGCCTTTCAGAGCATCGAAGCGCCTATACAACCAGAATCTTATATGCTGAACTTCGGGGAAATGAACTTTCAGTTTATATCAATAAAAAGATAAATCCGGCTAATGGTTTTGTGGTATTGTTTTCAAGAAATTCTGATGTATTGGAAAAGATTACTTATGAACAAACAGACAAAAAACTCATCTCTAAAAGTAAAAGGCCGGAAGATATTTTTAAAGTCCATATAACAGATAATTCAGACCAGGTAATTTCAAACTATTGCATAGTTCATCGGGTTGAATCGTTAATTAAATGTAATCCTGACCCACAGCAGGAAAAATTAGACAGCCTTTTTGAACAGGAATACCCCGATGGCGAAGGTATTACCGAATTGCTTGAATTTGTTGAATATAATTGGGCTGATGATGAAACCGATCAAAGTAAAACTAAACGTTCAGGGGGTGGATTTAATCACCAACCAGTAACATTTACTTTAATCGATAAATATAAAACACTGGCCCCTGAAGAATTTAATACTATCAGTGATGAAATGTTTATGAAACAAACCGGGGAAATGTTTAATGCTTCAGTAAAGATCGCTGAATTTCTGGGAGTACTTGGTTCAGAACTTGCAACAAAATCAACAGATGATTACAAGGAAAGCGATGAACAATTGCTACTGGAAGATACCGAACAAAAAGGAGAAGGAGGTGCTATACTAAATAAGAGTTCCAGAAAAATAAATGCATTAAAAGAAAGAGATGCCATCATAAGGTATTTTCACAAACTCGATGAAAATTATTCCGGTCATTTAAAGTTGTTTTATGAAGCAAAAGCATTAACTGTAACTCCAACCCATTTTATTAATATCAAGGCATTATCAAATGTTTTAATTGGACTTCAACTCATTCAAAGGTATCATGGTAAAAAATTTGATATTGAGATAAACGACAATAATTCAGAGAATAACGAAACAAAACAAGAAAGTTACCTGACAGATGGTGATGTATTTTCAGGGTATAAAACAGTTAAGGGTTTTATTACTAATGTGCTTGGCAAATTCCTTTTACTCAGTACTGTTGGAATGAAAAATTATGAATACGATATATTGAATCAGAAATTATACAACTTCAGAAACCAGGTTATTGAAAAGTTGGTATTCACAATTTTAAATTTGCACTGGAGTGAAAAAGAATATGATTACCGGGATAATCTTTTTTTGAATGTTTTATTTTTTATTAATCCTGAATTTGCAAATTCAAAAGATTCATATTTTGAATTAAACCAAAGAATCATTAAGCATCGCAATGCTGCTTATACTTCACAGTTTTTTGATGATAATGCCCATTACTTCTTTAAGTCATTTTTACCCAAGTTCCTTAAATGGTATGAAGAATATGATAATCCTTTCTCAAGAGAAACATTGATTAAAGAAACAAACTCACTTTTTGAAGGATCTTTAATTTTTAACAAAAAGATTGGTTTTAATATAATCCACAAAATCGATAAAAATAATACTGCCCCCGTAATAAGTTTTAAAAGGGTAGGTTATGCTTTTGATACAGAGCAAAAGCAATATTTGTGGAATAACATTACATTTTTTAAAAAATGTATTGCATATGCATAAACTAACCGAAACAGAAATTGAACTACTTGCCATCGAGGAATTAATAAACCTTGGTTATGCTTATCAATGGGGGCTAGAAATTGTTCACGATGGTGAACATCCGGAACGGGAAAGTTATAAAGATGTTCTTCTAAATGCCCGGTTAATTGCTGCTATTCAAAGAATAAATTCCTCTGTTCCGACTGATGCACAAAACGATGCATTGAAACAAATACGAAAAATATAAATTAGTACTACTTAAACCATTTAAAATGAAACGAATAACTTCAATCCTGATTTTTTTACTGATTGCAAATACGGGTTTTGTTAACGCTCAATCAGTTTTAAAAGATTATCCGGTTCGTCCGGTACCTTTTACTTCGGTAAAACTGACCGACAAATTCTGGGCTCCCCGGGTAAAACTCAATCATGAAGTTACTATCCCAATTGCCTTAAAACATTGTTATTCAACCGGAAGGGTCGATAATTTTCTATTTGCCGCTAACATTAAACAGGGTGAGTTTTGCACCGAATACCCGTTTGACGACACTGACATTTATAAAATTATCGAAGGGGCAAGTTATTCGTTGCAAACCATACCCGACCCAATACTTGATGCACAATTAGATACGCTGATTGACTACATTGGCAAAGCGCAGGAACCCGATGGATATCTTTACACCAACCGTACCATCAATCCGGAACATACTCACCCATGGGCCGGAAAAGAACGTTGGGAAATGGAATCGGATTTGAGCCATGAACTGTATAACAGCGGCCACCTTTTTGAAGCAGCGGTTGCCCATTTTCAAGCCACCGGTAAACGTACATTTCTCGATATCGCCATAAAAAATGCCGATTTACTCGTGGAAACTTTTGGCCCGGGAAAAATGCTTCGTTCGCCCGGCCACCAGATTGTTGAAATGGGACTTGTAAAAATGTACCGTGTAACCGGGAAAAAGGAATACCTCGATTTGGCAAAATTTTTTATCGAAAGCCGGGGACAGAATTCGCCTCATGCACGGGGAGAATATTCGCAGGATCATTTGCCGGTTACTGAACAAACCAAAGCAGTAGGCCATGCTGTAAGGGCAACTTATCTTTATTCAGGAATGGCCGATGTGGCAGCCATTACAGGAGATTTAGCGTATCTAAGCGCACTGGATAAAATATGGAAAGATATTGCAACCTCAAAACTTTATATAACCGGAGGAATTGGCGCAGCCGGTGGTCACGAGGGTTTTGGCCCCGATTACGATTTGCCCAATATGTCAGCGTACAACGAAACCTGTGCTTCAATCGGCAGTATTTACTGGAACTACCGGATGTTTTTGCTCAGCGGCGATTCGAAATATTTCGATGTTCTGGAACAAACGCTTTACAACGGAATGGTTGACGGTGTTTCATTAACCGGCGACCATTTTTTCTATCCGAACCCACTTGAATCGATGGGACAACATTCACGCAGCGAGTGGTTTGGCTGTGCCTGCTGCCCAAGTAATGTATGCAGGTTTATTCCGTCAGTTCCCGGTTATATTTACGGCCAAACCGACGACCGCATTTTTGTGAACCTGTACATTCAGAATTCGGTTTCGCTGGAAATGAAAGGCAAAAAAGTTGAATTGGAGCAAATCACCGGTTATCCGTGGGATGGCGATGTGAAATTGAAAGTGAATTCGGCTCCCGGCAGTTGGTTTGAAATTGCATTGCGTATTCCGTCGTGGGCGGAAAATTACGTCCTGCCCGGAAATCTTTATGCCTTTGCGGATGATAAAAATCCGATTTTCAGCATTAAAATCAATGGTAAATATGAACCTTTTCAAATTGAAAACGGGTATGCAATACTGGCAAAAAAATGGCAAAAAGGCGACGAAATTCAAATCAGTTTACCGCTGGAAACCAGACGTGTAAAAGCCGACAGCCGGGTAAAGGACAACATTGGCAAAGTGGCACTGATGCGCGGCCCGATGGTTTACTGTGTTGAATGGCCCGATTTTGAAAGTAAACGCGTTTTAAACCTTGTGCTGCCAGCAGAAAGTAATCTGAAAACCACATTTAAACCATATTTTCTTGGTGGTGTTGCTGTTATCGAGGGGAAAGGCAGCAGCGTAAAAAGGACCGAAGACGGGAAATTGATTGATTCGCCGGTTAATATTACCGCGATTCCCTATTTTGCCTGGGCCAACCGTGGTTCGGGAGAAATGGCAGTTTGGCTGGCCACTTCAAAAGAATATTCCAAACCGCTGCCGCCCCCAACCGTTGCTTCCACAAGTGTTATTTCGGCATCGGCCAAAAAAAGTTCAATTGTTGCAATAAATGATGGATTGCTTCCGGAACATTCAAACGACCGCGCAATTATTTATTACCACTGGTGGCCCGAAAAAGACACAACATACTGGATTCAGTATGATTTCGAAAAACCAACAGAAATCTCTTCTTCCAAAATATACTGGTTCGACGATGGCCCGTTTGGCGGATGCCGCATTCCGGCAAGTTGGAAACTGTTTTACAAAACCGCTTCCGGCGAATGGAAACCGGTGGAAACCAATGGAAATTACCCGGTTGTAAAAGACAAACTCAATTCAGTCAGGTTTAAAAAAGTATTAACCCAGGCAATTAAACTTGAGGTTCAGCTTCCCGGGGATAATTCTGCAGGTATTTACGAGTGGATTGTGGAATAAGCTTTTTTACATAAAACTGCCAAATTTTACACCAAAATAAATGGTTCGCGGCGAAATTGGCCCGTAAATGTACCCCGGGTCGCGGTCGATTCCGGTATCAAAATCATTCTGATAACTGTTGAAAATATTTTTGATTCCAGTGTTGATTTCCATTTTTACCGCATCGGTTATTCTTACCTCGTAGCTTAGTTTTATTCCTGCATCGAAAAACGAACCGGTTTTATTCAGTTGCCCTTCCTCCGGATTCTCCAGTTTCGGGCCAAAATACGGAACGAGCATCGGTCCGGAGTAATTTCCGGTAAATGCAACATTAAAAAGCATTGTCGGGCTGTAATCCAAACTCAGGTAACCGTAAGTATTTGGCGAACGGAAAAACTGTGTTTCATCAAATTCCTGAGGTTGTTCAAATTCGCTTTTCTGAATGGTAAATCCCGATTGCAACTGCATTCTTGCCGATGGCGAAGCGTTAAACTCAAAATTTATTCCACGCACGGTTGCACCGTCTTCGGCATTTACCCGGGTGTAAACCACAGTCCCGTTTTCATCGGGTGTGCCATATTCGTTGGCAAACGGATTAATTAACCGGGTGAAAAATCCATCGGCTAAAAACTGAAACTGCCACCTTCCCAAATGGTTTGAATAATCGAGTGAAGCGTTGAAACTATTTGATGATTCCTGTTTTAAATCAGGGGCATTTTCATGAATTACCTGCCTTGAACCGGAGGTTTCAATGTGCAAATCCTCGTCGAAAATCTGCGGGGCACGGAACCCACTGGCAAATCCGGCACGCATTTGTAAATGGCTGGCAACATTATAAAGCAAACTGACCCGCGGGCTGAAAACATTTCCTTCAACATTGCTGCCTGCCTGTGTTTTATCGGAAACCTGGTAATGGTCGAAACGCAGTCCGACAGTTAAAACCATCTTTTTCATTTTCCATTCAGATTGAAGAAACCCGGCTTGCGTCGTCATTTGCTGGTCGGCTACCAAAGTATTTCCGTAGTGCTCATTTTCCTCTGTATCGAAATATCCCAGTTTTTCGTCTTTAAGATTACCACCGTTAATTTCAATACCGGATACTAACGAAGCCGGGCTGAAAAGCAGATGTTTAAATTTGCGGATATACTGAATTCCGGAAGAGTAAGTAAAATCTTTGGTCAATCCGTAAGCCGACAAATCCTGATTGGCGCCATAATATGAATCGCGGTTTACACCCTGAGCGGAGAAGAATACTGAAAGCTTGTCCTCGTCGCGAAACAAAACATCATAAGCCGCTGCACCCGAATTAATTTTGTGAGTTACACTTTCTGTTATATCAGTTTCGTGCATCGGTAATTCAAACTTGTTTCCACCGCGCCTGAACTCGTTGATATTAAAATAATCCACAGTTAATTTTCCCCTGTCGGCAACGCGCTGATATAACCGTGTTCCGAGCGTTGTATTGCTGATGGAGGAAATCTCTGAAAAACCATCGCCATTGGCGTCGAACGGGTCGCGTTCGCGAACAAAGCCAAATAAACTCATCCCCGTTTTAAAATCTTCACTGGCAAGCGAACCATTAAAACTAAGATTGATGTCGCCGGCCGGAGTTTGGTCCATCCCAACTCCGCCGGAGCCAATTGAGCTGCCCGCCGAAAAACTGTTTGAAACAGGGTCTTTGGTTATCAGGTTTATTGTTCCGGCGATGGCGTTACTTCCATACATTGCCGAGCCACCGCCGCGAATTACCTCCACCCGTTCAATCATATTTGCCGGAATCAGTTCGAGCCCGTAAACACCTGCCAGGCCGCTGAAAACCGGTCGCGAGTTGATTAATATCTGCGAATACGGGCCTTCCAGTCCATTCATCCTGACTTGCGTAAATCCACAATTCTGGCAGTTGTTTTCCATACGTAATCCCGGAACAAAATTCAAACCCTCGCTTAAAGTAATGTTTTGTGTACGTTCGAAAAGTTTGGAACTGATTGCATTAACAATGGTTGGTGTTTCGCGGCGGCTTTTTGCATTCCGGTCGGCTGAAACCACAACCTGCTCAATACCAATAAAATCTTCATCCATTTCAGCTAAAATTGTAATGCTGCTTTTTTCCTCAAGCAAAACTTCCTTTTCGAATGTTTTGTAGCCAATCGCTGAAATTACCACGGTTTGTTTTCCAACCGGCAAATTGGTCATTTTAAAGTGGCCGGTAACATCGGCGGCTGTGCCGATTGCGGTTCCTTTAATTGTTACTGTGGCAAAAGGGATGTGAATATCGCCTGATTTTACATCGCCAAACAACATGGCGTCGGATTTTGGTTTGCGCTCGTCATCTTCAGGCATGGCAAAGCCGGGTTGACACACAAATATCATTAGCGCTAAAAGCACTTTTGTTAATTTCATAAAAATTAAATATTTCGGATTATTAAATAATAAATCCGTTTGGAGGTATTTTATGAAATCCGAAGCGGTGGCCCCCGTGAAGTGAATTGTATTACAGGTTGGGAATAATTTGATAGTAACTCAGTTTCGGGGAATTCGGCAAGCAGCCTGTCGTTTTTAAATTCGACCTGAATTTCTGGATTAATTCTGAAATAGTCAATTTTAAGGTTTTGAAAAAAACAGATTTCAGTTTTTGAATGGTGGTGTTTTTCCCCATGACTTTCATCTTCATGGTTCAACGGATGCGAGTGGGTAACCACCATACCGTTGGCATAAAAATGGATGTGCTTATTGAGCAATGAATTCTGGACAATGAAAAAATAAACCGGTAAAACCAGGATAAAAATGAACCGTGTATTTTCCCTAATATTCTTCAAGTCTGAATTATTTTTCTGCAAAAATAGCAATATTCAGTTCTTAAAACCAGTTTCTGCTGTAAAATACCTACTTTTTGGGATGGGCATCAAATCTTTTTTAATCAGTTCAGGTTATGTTGAAACCGTTGGTAAAAGGGACGTTAAGCCCCTTTAAAAACGAAAAAACCATCGGTTCACTGACTTAACATATCGAAAATCAATAACTATTAATAGGGATGTTATACGCTGTTTTTTTAAGTTTTCGGGCTGAAAGCCCATATTATTTCAGCCCAACACAAACGAAGTGGCGTGTTGGGAATACTTTCAAAATAATTTGTTTTACCTTCTTTCCGCTGCTTTTTCAAATGTCAACAATTGATTTGCCCATGGAATAAAATATTGAAAATTCGGTGCATCGGTATGGCCTCCGTCGTGTTGCCGCCAGGCCAGTGTTCCTTCAAGCAACCCAGAGTTGACAGGGGGCATTTCTTCTTTCAAATAGTCGTTTGAGACTCCTAAATCATTTACGCCAAGCAATTTAAACACCGAACCGGCTGCAATGGTTGCCATATAACTTCCTTTTTGGTCGAGCCATTTGGCGTCGCTTTTTTCGGGTATTCCGTAACTGATGAATGCAGCGCGAGGTGCACAAAGCGCCAGTAACTGGTGTGAATCGACAGGTAAATCGCAACCGGTTTTACTTCCCGACTCCGATTCAGAAGCTCCGTATTTCAGGTAGTTTCCGGCCATCCAGTAATAACCGCCGCCCGTGAGACTTTCCACTGCTTCGCCAAAAACGCGCCGGTGCAATGTTACACCACCTTTGCCCGACGAACCGATTAAACCAACCGCAAACCGGGGTTCGAAAGCCAGCGTAACCAAAGCTGCTTTCCCGTAACGTGAAACCCCTTCAATTCCCACTTTCCTGGCATCAATCAGCGTGTCGTTTTCCAGGTAATCGAGCGCCCTTGCAGCGCCCCAGTCGTCGGGTTTGCGCGGCTGGCCTTTGTTTACCAGGCCAATAATTCCGCGGGTCAGTCCGGCACCGTTGTCAGCCTGAATGCTGTTTGGGTCGATGGTTAAGTAACCCCATCCAGCCGCCAGTAAATGTTCGGTTGGGGAAGGTTCAGCCTGGCGCTGGTTCATCGCGAACGGGTTGTCGCGTTTTAGAGGGTTGTATGCCGGGTATTGCTCGAAAACCGCTTTCAGGTCAGGATTTTCCTTTATCAGCAAATCTTTAAATGCTTTGTTTATTTTGTCCAAATTTTCCTGCGACGGTTGCGCCGGCGAAGGAAACGAAGGACGGCCAAACATCATCAGCACCGGAACCGTACCTTTTACATTCATTCATAATCGGTAATTTCAACTTTCCAGTTTACAGCCGGAATGTTTTTGGGTAGCCGGCCATAAACTTCCCGCTCAAAATCTTCCACAATTTCGGGACGGCGTTTGTTCCACCACATTTCGACTGTAGTAACTTTTTCACCGTTTTTGGTGGTTAAAATTTCGGGCAGTTGCGGACAGGGATTTGCCAGCGATTCATCGTAGTTGGCATGATTTGGCGCCGATTCATCGCCGCTTGGGCCAGGGCGGAGTGATTTAATTCCCAGCTGCTGCATCATGTTCCGGTGATCCTGTTCAGTTGTGAAAGTTACGGGGGGAATGTAATTCCCGGTGCCGGTTTTCAATTCCTGTGCTGTTAAATCAAACGCATAACCAAAAAGTAAAACCAATAATATTAACTTACTCATAATCAATTATTTTAAAACTAAAATTCGGTTTAAAACAATCACACAAGTTAATATACTTTTTTGAAAATGCCCTTATACCATTTAAGCAAAGGATTGTACTTTATTTGCAGAAATAAATATAAAAATCCTCTTCGTTGCGTTGGTCAATCCAGTGTTTCAATCCCAGGCTGGTTGCCTTATCAATGAGGGGTGCAGTTAAAAATGGCGCTTTCAATTCATAAATCTTACCGGGTTCCAGATGGTTTAAATCGGCTATAACCTGGTTTACAGGATGTTCTCCGGCAGCCAGCATTTCAGAAGCGTTGAACTGTTTTGTAATTTTTTCTACAGAAAACCAACCTGGTTTTTGGTAATTATACTGAGATGCGGTTTCGCCTGTTATTATTTCCTGGCCTACCTCTTTTCGCAAACGGTTTATCAGTTCCTCCGTTTTAACTCCGCCAATGGCAGCAGCTTGCTGAAGTGTGGCAATCTTTGCAACAGTTCTGCGCAAAACCGGGTTTTTGAGGTTTTTAAAAGCCGGCGCATATTCAATTAAAACATCTTCCAGTCCGGGATAGGTTTCAATCAGTTCGAGGACTTTGGTCTTGGGGGTGATGATTAATGTATTCATAGACTTATAGATTTTTAGATATGAGTATCAAGACAAGAAATTCCGGGTTTCGGGTTCAAAGTTGAGTCTGCTCCGAAAAGTCCTTTGACCCCCTAACCCCCAAAGGGGGGACTTCCTAATTCAATGATTTTCAGATGTTCCCCTTTGGGGTTAGGGGTCAAACAGATGAAAATTATTGAATTTCCGACTTTTCGGAGT
>CAMTWS010000003.1:0-37193 GCA_947085485.1 uncultured Prolixibacteraceae bacterium | reverse complement strand
GCTGTTTTCAGATCGAGGTAGTTCACCATCATAATATTGTCCGATTCGCGTTTTACGGAAATTTCGCCAATACTTTCAACCACAGTTTCTGTTCCTGTAACCGGTTTGTATTCCGGTTCGTCAGCTTTTTTGTTTGTTACGGTGAACAACGCACTTCCAACGGGATCGAGTTCAAACTGAAATGTAACTTTTCCATCTTCAGTTTGAGAAGGGTAGCTGTAAATTTCCCCTGAAACCAAATCGAGTTTGGTCACATATTTTCCTTCAACAGTAATTTCGGCAACAGCTTTTTTGGTTAAATGCGAATTCACCACAAAAAGCAGTTGTCCGTCGTCCAAAATCCGGCGCTGATGATACAACATGCCGTTTTTGGTTTGGTCGTTCATCTTAAATTCATCACGGCTCAACATTTTCAAAGTAGCTGCATCATTCAGGTTTTCAGCCACAACCCATTTTTCAGGATATTTGGCAGCCAGTTCAGCTACTTTTGTCGATTCGGTTCCGTCAACTAAGTTTATGTTCCGGTTAAACGACATCACTTTTCCACCATTTCCGAGGTATTTATCCAACAGTTCGAAAGTTGACTGGTCGATATTTTCCATTTCTGCCGGAATAACCACCAGCGAATAGTCGCGTTTGCCTACCTTCAGTTTGTTGCCTTTCACGCTACCCAAAACTTTCAGCACATTTTCCGAACCGAGATCATATTCAAGGTGTTGCTGTTCCATCCGGTAAACAAAGTGTTTAAACCCATCGCGAATGGAATTGATTGCCGGATTTTTATCCTTGCGCGAGAAATACATCCACGCAGTTGTATTGGGTTGAAGTACCAAAGTTGTATTGATTTGCTGACCGGAGGACATGGCCAACGAAATGCGGCCAATATAATCGCCCATCAGTTTGTAATGTTCCCACCACGGTTCGTGATATGAAAACGATGGCGGATAATCGAACTTGCGCACCCCGTTCAGCGAGTAATACGACAGGTGCTGATTTACAAAATTAACGCCCAACACTCCCTGCCAGTCAGCCAGCCGTTTCTGGGTTTCAAAATTCATTTCCCAGCCGCCGCCACCGTAAGTTTCGCTCAAAGTGCGTGTTCTTCCGGCCTGATTGGCAGCGCTCAGCAACTCGCGCACTGCACGGTCGTTGCCAAACTGTCCGCCCAGGCCGGCAGTATCAAGCCGATTCCCGAGCATGTCGATTCCCGGCATCTGGTGCCAGATGTAAAAAGCTGCCTCATCCATTCCGTCGGTGGGTTCGGGCCAGCCGTGTTCCCAATAATGGCCTGTCCAGGCAAGACCTTTTTCATCGCAGTATTTGCTCCACGGTTTTGCCCAGCGGTCAACAAAAAGTTCAACCAACAGCTCGTAAAAATTATGGCGCACCTTTTTCCAGTTGCCGGTTTCTTCAACCAGCGAAGGCAGGTTTACTTTCAAATCGTAGCCCCAGCGCTGCTGAAAAGCGTCCCACAAATCGGGCGTCCAGCGGAGCATTGTGCCCCGTGGCATTGCCGCTTCGAGGTTGGGCTCGTCGGTAAAAATGCCCGGTATGGTCTGTCCAAAGTCTGCAATGTTTTTTTCGTAACCTTTGGTCATGGTCACTTCCATGAATTTTTCGGTGACCCCCGGGTAAAGTAAATCAACGTAGGTAAACCCTCCGTACCACGGCGATTTTCCGGGATAAGTTTTTCTGAAAACATAAAAGGTTCCTTCCTTTCCGTTTTCAGTCGCAATTTTTTCGGTAATATCTTCAAAGCCCGACTCAGTTTTCCGAAGCACAACTTCAATGGTATCAGAAATAGCAACATTTAGTTTTTCCTGAATTTCCATGCTCAGCCCGGCGCCGTGTTTGTACGAATCGGGCATTTCTGCCGGAACATGTCCTCCTGCAAAACCCGATGGGTAGGAATTTTCATCGTAAATCCACACTTTCATTCCCAGTTCTTTCCCCTTTTTCACTGTGTAATCGAACAGGTGAAACCAATCCTCAGAAAGATATTCAGTTATCAGTCCCGGTCGCGGGTGTACAAACACACCGCCAATTCCGGCCTTTTTAAATTCCTTCATCTGAAAATCGATTCCTTCTTCCGAAATCTGTTCGTTCCAGTCCCAAAGCGGCGCGCTGCGGTATTCAGCAGGCGGGTCGGCAAACAGTTGTTTTAGTTGGGTCGAAGTTTGAATTCTTTCAGTTACCGGTTTTTTGCTGCATCCCATTGAAAGGATAATTAAAAGGAAGATTGCGGGTGTAAAAAAGTTGGTGCGTTTCATAAGTTTGTGATTTGTTTTAATTTATGGCTGACTGATTAAATTTTTCACTAGCGAGTAATTTATTTTGAACGAATTAAAAATATTTCGCTCCGCTGGAGCTTAATTTTCATCTTTACGACTTTTGCTACAAAGATTTCGCGACTCTGTCGCTTTTTGATTAGCTGCATCGCAGCGTCATATTTGTAGTCAATTAGTAATACGAAAATATAAAAAGCTACGTAGTGGCGAAATCTTCAAGCTGTTAAAGTTACTTTTTTATTGCCTCAGTTATCACAATCTCATTTTTTCCGCTAGTTTTTGGGTTGCTGATGGTGAAAACAATGCGGGTAATAGTACTCCAGTACCTTTTTAAACCGCTGTCGGTGATTTCGGTGACTTCGATTTTTGGCGTAACGTTTTTGGAATTATAATTCAAATTCAGTGTAAAACCATCGCCTTCCAATTTTAAAACTCCGGCGCTGGTTTCTGTAACCTTGCAACTGGTCACAAAGTTAAGGGTTGAGGGCGTTACCACTTTTTTCAATTCATAATTGTCGTTGATTACAAATCTTTTCCCGCGTTCGAGTGTGTATGACCGAACCCATTTGTTCACCTGGGCTTCATCGGGATAAGCTTTGAATATGTCGGTTGAAAAAACAGCTTTTTTGGCATCGTCAGTAAAAGTTGAATTGGTTGCTACAAATTCTCTTCCTTCATGTTGGTCAACACCGTTAATTTTGGGGAGGTTGTGGTACTGCGATTGCATGGTCCAGATTTCATAACGCTGACTGCTGAATGTATTCATTGTGTAGGTTTCGCGGCCAATATCAACAAGACAGGGTTTGCCGTTGAAATATAAAACGCAACTTCCCAAATCATTGTGATTGTGACTTTCGGCGTTGTGCCCGCCCTTGGCTGCAAAAAAGAAACCTGCTGATGTTCCTGCTTTGTCTCGTGCGCCTGCCACCTGAGTTTCGGGGAGCCAAAAATTGCTGATCTGTGCATTTTCAGCTTTTGCATTTTCTATTTCCTTAAGGTGCATCAACTGCATGATTTGTTCATCCACTTTTCCCTCGGGAACTTTTTCACTCCAGTCCTGTTTTTTTGCTAAAAAAGCGCCAAATTTCTGCATAATGGGGTCGTTAATATCTTTTCCGTAACTATAAATAATTTGTGGACAACTACCCGTAGTGGCATCGGCATCGGCAAAATTAATAAAGTACGGATATTCGATGTAAGCCTTGTAAATGTAGCTTCCCATGTTCTTTACCAACAAATTGTCGTACACATCGAACTTGCCGTTAGTTGCGCGTTTCATCAGGTCGAGGCACTGGTACAACGATGCTCCTGCCCTGCCCCAGTATGACGGGCCTTCATCGCAACCACCATCATTCGGGTAAACATTGATAAACTGATCGAGCGATTTTACTACTTTCTCAACACCCTTTATTTTTTTTGCCTGGTCATCTTCGAGAATCAGAATGGCAGTGAGCATATTGTGGTTGGTCCAGGGGTTCCAGTTGTTCACATCGCGGCTGCCATCGAGTCCCTGCCACCAGAAATCACTGCGTTCATAATAAGGAATCACCGCTTTTTTCATGATTTCATTTTTCAACCTTTTGGCAATGAGCGGGTGGATTTTATCAAATTCATCTTTAAACAATAACCATGTCCACGACAGGATATTTGTGATTTCGCCAACGCCAAGGTCAATTACAGGTTCATCGGCATCGGGCAAACCATGCGGGGCTTTTTGTGCAGTAAGGTGTGCCGACCAGCCCCACCAGGTTTGCTCGCTGTAATACCAAACACCATTTACGATCTGATCGATGAAACGGCCTCTGCCTTCGGCCATCTCGCCCATTACCAGGGCTACCAACGCTTCCCTGGGAGCTGCATACACTTCCTGCCGGCGCTCGCCCGAACGGATGATTTCAAGATAATCCGTAGCTTTTACAACAGGCCAGTTGTAACCATTTGCTTTTTCAGCCTCCTCAATGTACTGTTTCTTAAATCCTTCCGGAAGATTGTTCCAGAAAGTCCTGTCGTGATAATTGGGAAACCCTATTTCGGAGAAATTCTTAACCAATACCTTTGAAAGGCTAATTTCTTTGGCTTCTTTTTGAAGCAAATCGCGAATTTCTTTTGAAAAACTGTTAAATGCCAAACAGCCAAATAAAATAATAGCAACTAATTTTTTCATCTCATTATAATTTTTTATTGATTCGTTTTTATCGTCTTTTCCAAATTTCTAAGCTGGTTTAATTCACTGAGCACTTCATTTTCAACTACCGACCAGTGAAAATAACGATTGCCACCGTTGTGCGTGTAATGCATCAAAGGCATGGGTTGATAAACCGATTGGGTAATGATAACCAACTCCCGCCAATTTTCAGCGGCTCTTTCCAGATTTTGAACTGCATTTTGATGAAACTCCTTTTCACCAGTATTGATGTATTTCTGATAATTAACGGCAGCGCGCAATTTACCTGAGAAGTAAAGACCAAGTTGTGACCACGCCCGAATATCGGTAACTTCATACAGCAAGTCCGTATTTTTTCCGGGTTCAATGTTTTCAACATCTGCCAGTGCATTCAGGCAAAACGTTTCCACCGAGTCGGCAAGTTGAAGCGGGGTAATTTTGCCTTCAACCGGTTTTTCACCATTGGCAAGAAAATCAGGAATGCTGAGATAAGTTGGGTCCATTGGTTTTTTGGTGGCCATTTCAGTCAGCGGAATCAGTTTTACTTTGTTATCAAGCAACGTTAAAAATCCTTCAGAATACAAGGTAAAATCCCAGGTTGCATTCCAGTGCGATGCAATTACCAGCGGCACGCGGCTTGCCTTTTCCTGTGCGCTGAACAACTGCTTTCCGAAGCCGGGAAACCGGTTTTCAAAAGCCTGCTCAAAAATTGCATCCGAAACCTGCGGATTATACATGATTCGCCCCCAGGTTTTATAAAACATCCACTGCCGTTCGAAAGCATATTTCCAGGTTGTGCCCGGAAGCGAGGTAATGTAATCTTTGGCCGGGATATAACATTCTGAACCAACATAATAACCATTTACATAAGGTTGAGCATTTTCAGCAATGTGTTTGCGAATAAATTCAGGCTGACCCCAGCGCAACACAAAAAAGTCTTCGTTGCGCATCATCCAGGCCAGTTTGTAGTTTTCGGGCAGCGGGTTCCAGTAAGTATCGGTGATTTCGCCACCGTGTACTTTTACCAGTTTTGGAGTTGAATGGGCGTGAGACCAGTTAAACTTCAGTTCGGTGTAAATGGGATTGATGAAACAACTCAGTGTATCGAGCGTACGACGAGTCATCCGTTCCATATCAACCGATGTTGAACCGCCGCTTCCGGTATTGGCGGAAAAAGGAATGCGGTGGATGAATTTAATTTTTCGCGATGCTTGTCTTGCGCCCTGAACAATACTCTCGAGCAGCCATTTTTCGCGCTCTTCGGGTGTCATTCCACCCATTCCCTCGCCCAGCGAAATTGCCAGTCCGGTTAAATCGGGGTAGGCGTCAATCACTTCGCGCACACATTCGCGCATGTAATCTTTTACAATTTCTGAGGTATTTCCCTGTGTAATAAAGTAATCGTTTTTGATGCTGTATTCAGCCACACCGTGTGCCTTTGCAAATTCGGGCGAAACAAAAATATTCCAATTGACGATGTAAGTTTCAATGCCCCTGTTTTTTGCCTCCCTGAAAATGTACTCCCAAAACTTTTTCCAGCCGGCCATTTGCTCATCAGAATATCCGCAGGCTTCGGGATATTTTTGCGTTTTCACCATCAAATGAAACGGGTGCTGGCTCCAAAGGGTGAGTTTGTTAAAACGGTTTTCGGCCATCATATCGAGGAATTCGTGCCAATAGTTGGTGTCGCGCACGGTTTCGGAATGCAGTTGCAAAGCCTCGCCCGTGCGGTACGACATCCACGGAAGGTTAAATTTAATGGCCCGGAACGGAACTGCCGGTGATTCGCGCCTGCTTTTGATGGTTTTTTGTCCGCTTTCAAGTTGTTCCCTGATATCAAACAACCCGTACATTACACCAGTTGCATCTCCGCCAGTTACAGTAACTGTTTTGTTTTCAATACTGATTTGAAAAGACTCCGGTTCAAGCTGAACAGAATCGATGGTTGTCCGGATTTCAAAAGCAGGATTGCTGTTTACAATGCTGATTTTTCCTGACTGGCTTAAATCCTGCAATTTTTCGATTCCCAACAAAACCTGTGGAACCTCTGATTCAGAAGCCAACTGAATCCGAACAACTTCTTTCTGGCATGAAATATACATAGTTGCCAGGAATAATACAAGTAAAATATTAGTTACAGTTTTAGTATTCATAATTTTAATAGTTTAATTCAATATCGTTAAGTTAGTGAAATTTTATCCAATCCAAATCGAACAACCGGGTGCCTTTTTCTTCTCCTTTAAATTCAACATAAAGTGCTTTAACGCCGGTTATTTTTTCAGTTTTTACACTGTACTCCTTGTAGTTTCGTCCTCCTTTTGAGTTCGGAATAACCAGTTCAGCAACGATTTTTCCGTCCGCTGAACCTTCCCTGAAAATCAGTTTTCCACCGCAATAGGCGGCAATCCTGGCTGTTAATGTTGAAACGCCATCACCAAAATCGATGTATTTAAAAGCCGCTCCGTCACCAGGTTTTATTTCCGAAATTGCTTCGTTCCCCTCCCCGATTTTCATAATCCGGCAGTAACCCGATAACAGACAGGCGCGTTCAGCCTCAATTTTATCAAAGGCCGAAAGCGGTTTACCAGCACCCTGGGATGTCATTTCCACCTCGTCAATGCTGCCGTCGGGATTAAATGTGATGGGTTCCATGCAGGCGCATACAACGGTGGATCGACCTCCGGCACCTCATCGTTTTCTCCTTTCGAAGCAAACACATTTTCAACCATCGACCAGTTTGAAAGGTCGCATGAAAACATCACATCATGCCGGTACGAGCAATAATAACCGGGATTTTCATCGGTTGAACCGTAAATATAAAGTTTGCCATCCTGCCAGACACGCGCAGTGGGGTCGGCAATGTAAGTACCAATCGGGCAGATGGGATTTTGGGCAGATAACAAACTGTTGAATAAAAACAGAAATGTGAATAATGCGGTAAGAAATACTGATTTTCTCATATTTTAAATTATTGATTAAACCAGTTTATTTTAAAAGTTCTTTAGTATTGTAGCTGAAACTGTATTTCCCTGAACCCAGGGTTTGTGGTTCTTTTTCTTTACCCGGTAAAATCACCGTAGCCGTTGTATTTGCAGGAATTTCAACTTCATATCTCAAATTTTCGCCTTCTATTTTCCATGCCGATTTTATTTTGCCATACATCGTGTGATGTTCAGCAGCAACATGATTTAAACCACCGCCGGGATGAGGTTCAAGGTAAAAATGTTTGTAGCCGGGGTTTTGCTCATCAATTCTGATTCCGGCAACATACGTATAAAGCCACTCGCCGATTGCACCGTAAGCGTAATGATTAAAACTGTTCATGCCCACCGTTTGGAAAGTTCCATTGGGTTTTTGTCCGTCCCAGCGTTCCCAGATGGTTGTAGCGCCCTGTGTTACCGGGTACAACCACGACGGGTACTCCTTTCTGTTCAAAAGTAAAAATGCAAGTTCTTCGTAACCTTGGTCTGACAAAGTTTTACATAACAACGGAGTACCCACAAATCCGGTGGTGAGATGCCGCATTTTCCTTACATCTTCAGCAAGATATTTTGCAGCGGCCAGAACCAGGTTTTCGGGAAGCAAATCAAAAGCAATGGCCAAAGAATAAGCGGTTTGGGTTTGCGAAATCAGGCGGCCAGCCGGAGTTACAAACTCGCCGACAAATGCTTTTTTGATGTTTTCTGAAAGGGCTGCATATTTTTTTGCATCGTTGGTTTTACCAATAATTCCTGCAATTTCTGCTAACAAACCACTCGAATATTTGTAATACGCAGTAGCTATCAAATCCTTTTCTGTGGTTGCGCCGGTATAACTCGAACTTGTTGAGGCAAATGCAAGCCAGTCGCCATAATGTTTATCGTCTGTCCACAGGAAATCCTCACCTGCCCTGCCATTCATATAATCAACCCAACCTTTCATGCTGGCATATTGTTCTTCCAGAATTCTTTTATCTCCATACGACAAGTACATGGTCCACGGAACAATGAGCGCTGCATCGGCCCAGGCAGTTGACCCACCCCGTCCATTCCGCACATCAGGAATAACATCCGGAACTTTGCCATCCGCGAGTTGATCGGCAGCCAAATCCTTCAGCCATTTGGTGTAAAAGGCCGACACATCGAAATTAAAAGCTGCGGTTGGTGCAAAAACCTGGGCATCCCCTGTCCAGCCGAGCCTTTCATCACGCTGCGGACAGTCGGTCGGCACATCAAGAAAGTTACCCTTCTGTCCCCACTGGATATTGCTTTGTAACTGATTAATGAGTGAGTCGGAACAGGTAAACGTTCCGGTGGGTTTTATTTCAGAATAAATTACAACCCCCGTAATCTGGTCTAGTGCGGGTGTTTCCTGAAAACCTTCCAGTTTAACAAACCGAAAACCATAAAATGTGAAATACGGCTCGTAAATTTCCTCGTTTTCGCCTTTCAGAATATACGTTAATGTTGCTTTTGCAGCACGCAGATTGTCGGTATAAAAATTCCCTTCCCTGTCTAAAACCTCCGCAAATTTCAGGGTGATTTGGTCGCCTTTTTTGCCTTTTACTTTCAGCCTGACCCAGCCCACCATATTTTGACCCATATCAAAAACCAATTCACCTTTGGGTGTAACCATCGATTTCACGGGTTGAATCTCCTCAATCGCTTTTACCGGAACGCCGCGTTGTGCCAACAAAATATCATTTGAATGCTGCACAACCGCAACATTTTCCCATTTGCTGTCATCAAATCCGGGTTGGTTCCAGCCGGGCATTTCTTTCCGGGCATCGTAAATTTCTCCGTTGTAAATATCCGATTCGATGATTGCTCCCTTGGTTACTTTCCAGTCCTTTCCTGTGGTTACCAGTTCCGATGTGCCGTCGGTGTAATTAATTTGAAGTTGCACCAGCAAAGCCAGTTTATCGCCATAATACCAGATGTTTTCCCGTTTATTTCTTCCGATTGTGCTTCTGTACCAGCCATCCCCCACCATCGCGCCTATCGAATTTTTCTCCTTCAGCATCGAAGTAACATCGTAAACCTGATACTGAAGACGCTTGTTGTAAGTCGTCCAGCCGGGTGTAAACAAATCGGTGCTGACCTTTTCACCATTGAGAAATAACTGATACAAACCTTTTGAGGTAACA
This sequence comes from uncultured Prolixibacteraceae bacterium, assembly GCA_947085485.1. GTDB lineage: Bacteria > Bacteroidota > Bacteroidia > Bacteroidales > Prolixibacteraceae > Draconibacterium. The sequence goes on along the minus strand of CAMTWS010000003.1, from coordinate 27,616 downwards.
TAAACCCGTGCAGATTTCACTTTTGTGGTCAACGAAAATTCTTTTCTGTAATAATGTGCCGGTTTTGATTCAGCGGTTTCCGGCTCGTTTGCTTTTGAAATCCAGGAGGCTTTCCATAAACCGGGGTTCAAAACTCCCATCTCCCAAAATGCAGGTATGCTCCATTCGGTTGCCTTGCCGGTGTTATCCCAAATCCGCACCTGCCAGTAAGCACGCTGCATTGATTGTAATTCCAGTCCTCCGTATTCCACATTCACCGAATTATCGCCGGTAACTTTTCCTGAAGTCCAGATTAACCGGGATTTCTTGCTGAGATTTTCAGGAGAATCGGCTACCCTGATTTCGTAAGCCGATTGCATTACATTTTGCTCATCGGAAAGAATTTGCCAGCTCAACCGTGGTTTTTGAACGTCGATTCCGATTGGATTTACAAGGTATTCGTTTACAAGGTTTACGACCTGGGTTTTTGATTTTGCATAAACTGAAATCGCACTACAAAATATTATTAAAAGCATAAAATTATTTTTGCCTCTTTATTTCCTTTTCCAGTCTTTTCAACTCCTCAATTTCACTTTCATCAGCCTTTTGCGCATCAAATCTTTTACGCATTGAATTAAAAGTTTCGTAAACCTTCTCAACTTTTTTTTCCATTAAGGCATTACTGACGGTACCTTTTCCTTTCAAAACCTTTTTATCGTTTAGTTCAAGAATTTTATCCACATTTTCACGCCAAAAATCCATGGTAATATCAATTCTGTTTTTTACCCTCAATTCGGCTGTTTCCAGGAAAATTACGACTAATCGATTCAGTGTGTCAATTTCATCCTCAGTCAGATAATTTTTTGCAATAAAAATATCCTGTTTACGAACAATACTGCCTTTCCATGATGTTAAAGCCATATTCGGTTTATTTGCGCTGGCACGACTTACAATAATTTCAGCAGCAGTTTGGTTGGTAACTGCAAAAAGTAGTTTGTTTTGTGTCTCGGCATAAAACATTTGAGTTGCCTTGTCTGAAGAATCATAATCGCTGCACAGAGCAAAAAGATCGCGCACTTTTTGATAAAACCGTTTTTCTGATGCCCGAATATCCCTGATACGTTCAAGCATTTCGTCGAAATAATCGGGTCGACCATCTGGATTTTTCAGACGCTCATCATCCATCACAAAACCTTTTATCATGTATTCGCGCAAGTTTTTATTTGCCCAAATCCGGAATTGAGTTCCTCTCTTGCTTTTCACCCTAAAACCAATTGCCAAAATCATTTCAAGGGAGTAGAATGTAACGTTATATTCCTTACCATCAGCAGCAGTTGTTAAGTAATCCTTAACAACTGAATTTGATTGCAATTCATTCTCTTTAAATATGTTAGATATATGCATACTGATATTTGGCACAGAGGTGTCAAAAAGTTCAGCAAGTTGATTTTGATTCATCCAAACCATGCCATCTTTTGCAAAAAGCGCTATCGATATTTTGCCATCGACAGTTTTATAGATGATCATATTTTTTTGTTCGTTCATTTATCTTTAACCACTATTTATGTTTAATAAATTTACGCTTATTATTCGGATTCACTTTTTCTATTCTTAAAATGAATTTACCCGAACCTCAATCTGATTCACTCCCGGTTCCAGTCGGATTGTTCCAAACGAAAGATTTACCGGTTTATCATTTACCGTAACCACATCTTCGGATGAAAAACCGGCATTGAATTCGCCAACCATGTTTGCCGGTAATTCAATTTTGTATTGAGTTAACCGATTGTTTACCCGCTTATACTCTCCCTTAATTTCGCCTCGAATTGTCGGCATTTTTATCAAGCTGTGTTTCAAACTGCTCATTTGCGGACGAATTGAAACCACCTCAAAACCGGGTTTTTCGGGCTGAATTCCCCACAAATAACGGGGAATGATATTGGCTGGTGCAGCGCCCCACGCGTGATTCCAGTCGGAATTGGGTTTGTAACGCATGTCCCAGGCTTCCATAGAAATAGTAGAACCCACTTTAATCATGTTGTACCAACTCCGGTCGTGGGTGGCGGTCATCAGTTCGAGCGCATAATCTGCATCGCCGCCGTTATAAACCGCTTCCATTAAAAACTGTGCGCCGTAAACACTGCAACCCATTCCGCGGGTTTTCAGGTAGGCAGCCACACTTTTTTTATGTGCTTCGGGTACAATCCCAAACGCCAGCGGCATCATATTGGCGTGAACCGAACCGTGGTCGGTGCCAATTCCATCGGTGTAATATCCACCCGCTTTGTTAAAGAGTTTTTCGTTGATTGCCTTTCTTGCCTTTGCCGCCCGAAGCTGAAAATTCAGTTCCTCCTCCGGCTTATTTAGTAACCGGGCAAATTCGGCCATGATTTTCATGTTCTGGTAATAAAAACTATTGATAACCGTGTTTACCGGCATAAAAACAAATCCGTCGCGCTCGCCTTGCGGCCAGTCTTTTGGCAGTTTCCAGCCTGTATCTTTCTGGGCAGGCGGCCAGTCCACAATATCGCGCACCCGCTGCGTGATGTCGGCAAACCCAAGTTTAGCCATAAATGCGCCTGTAAGTTTTGGCGAATGTGTGCTAATCAAACCCTCCTGAACTTCCAGTTCCATCAGCGTTTTATGTTTCAGCGGCTCGTAGTATTTTTTGATGAGTTCGGTGTTTCCGGTGTACATGTAATCCTGATAAAACATAAGCACCACATGCAGTTGCCACTCGGTGGGCCAGGTGGGAAAATCCATGAAATACTCAATCGTTCTCCGGGCAATTGCGTATTCATTGTCAACCGAATAATGACTTAGTTGATTCAGATAGGCATCGGCTTCGTAAGGAATCCGTTCGCGGTCGCCATCGATGTAAACACCGGTAAACGAAGTGGCCTTTTGCGAATATTTGCAGAGTTCCCAAACCTGATTAAGGATGTTGTCGGAACTGGTAAACGCACTGGTACTGTTATCGAAATAGTTGAAGTAAGCGATTTGGGTGAGGTCGTCGGGTTTTAAATCTGAACTGCATTCAATTTCGGCATAACGAAACGGGGTTACAACCGGAAATGAATCGGGCAATGCAACTGCTGCCGGGCCGGTATTTCGCTGGTCGGGAACGAGTTCAATCTGGTATTTTGTTTTCCCCGGTTCAACCTGAAGTTTTACTTCGGAATAACGAATGGTGCCACCCGGATTACGGTCGATTTTGCCATCCAGCAGTTTTTCACCCAACCGAATGGTCAGTGTTTCTGCGTTTTTTGCTGAATAAATCATTTCCAGTGTTCCAAAAGCATCCTTCCCAAAATCGATGAAATAACTTCCATCGTCGTTCTTTTTGAAATGAATGGGTTTGATTCTTTCAACCTGGTACCAGTTGTGCGAGGTGAGTTTTTCGCCAAACGCTCCGGTTTGAAACGGTTGTGCTGCAGAATATTCAGAAAGTCGGTTATCAGCATCGAAAATGCGCACTTTCCAGAAATAAGAGGTGTTTTCCTTCAACGGTCCGCCACCGAATTCAACATTGAACGACTTACTGCTGCGAACAATTCCGCTGTTCCAAGCATCGCCAATGTTATTTTCAATTTTTTCTTTTTCCGAAGAAACCAGAATCTGATAAGCTTTTTGAACTAACGCTTCTTTTGGCACCACCCAGCCAAATTCGGGTTTGCTGTCGATAATTTTTGTGAATCGCGGATAGCGTATTGTTTCAACTGTCAACCCGTTTGGGATTCCGGAATATGGGTCGGCATATTTTTGAGTGAGTTGGTTAGTTTTATTCCGAAGATTTTCAAGTACATTTTTATACTCCGGGTTATTTGCAAGATTGTTGGTTTCCTTTGGGTCGGTTTTCAGATTGTAAAGTGCTTCCCACGATTTATTGTTTACATACCTGAAATATTTCCATTCCGCAGTGCGCAAGCCTTCACTGGGCGGAATGTTTTCAAACTCCCATAAATGTTCAATTAAAATTGTGTCGCGGTTCAGGCTTTTTTGCTCACCAGTAACAATTGGCATCAGACTTTTCCCGTGCCACGATCTTGGTTGTTCAACTCCCGCCAAATCCAAAATTGTAGCCGGAACATCGATGTTCAGTGCCATCAAATCAACATCCTGATGTTTTTTTACACGCGGATCGTATATCATCAGCGGCACCCGGATGGAATTGTCGTACATCAGCCACTTTCCAGCTAATTGCCGTTCACCCAAAAAGTAACCGTTGTCGCCCATAAAAATGATGACAGTATTTTCATCCAATACTTTCTCTTTCAACTTTTTACGGATTTTGGCGATTTCATTGTCAACCTCAGTTATCATCCGGTAGTAACCTTTTACACTGTGCTGGTATTTTTCGGGAGTATCGAAACGCCATGTCCAGCGCAACCGGTTAAATCCTTCACGAACGGGTAAAGGTTGTTCGTTAAAATATTTATTGTCAGCCAATTCGGGGCCGGGCATAACCATGTTTTGATAAAGGTGATTGGATTCTTCCTGCCAGAAATATTGCCCCGGAGCATTGTCATGGGCATGTGGCGCACTAAAACTCAGAGACAAACAAAACGGTTTTTCAACCGGTGCATTTTCAATAAAATCCAATGCCTGCTGGCCTGTGTAACGGGTCAGGTGAACCGTGTCTTCGCCCAGTTTTTTGTAATAATAACCGCGCCGATCGGGATAACTGCCGTTCCGGTCGTAATCATCAATCACATCAAACAACTGTTCGCTTTCAGAAAAATTCACACCAAACTTTCCAAAAAAACCTGTGTAATAACCAGCTTGTTTCATCAAAACAGGATATGAATCTGCCATGAATTCACTACGGATATCGCCGGTTTGAAAGGTGTATTTGTGCGTCCGTTCGTGCAACCCGCTGAAAATACTTGCCCTGCTTGCCGAACAAATCGGCGTTGTTACAATGGCATTTCGAAACCAAACGCCACTTTGCGCCAGCTTATCCATTTCAGGCGTTTGAATAATTTTATTTCCGGCGTAACCCAACGCATCCCAGCGCTGATCGTCGGTGAGGATAAAAATGATGTTGGGTTTGTTTCCGAGCGGTTTTGTGCTGTTTTGTGCTGCTGACTTTTGAGTTCCTAAAAAAAGAGAAAGGCTGATTAGCAGTACAATTCCTGATTGATTTAAGTTCATTTTATCGTGATTCAATTTTATCACGTAAGTTTAACCTTTTTAGCTGATTTTTTCAAACCGGATAAAGGGAAAATGAAGTTTTAAAAATGACTCCGAAAAGTAGGAAATTCAATTATTTTCATCTGTTTGACCCCTAACCCTGCCTGTTCGGCAGACAGGCCCAAAGGGGAACATCTGAAAATCATTGAATTAAGGAGTTCCTCCTTTTGGGTTTAGGGGGTCAAAGGACTTGTTGAAGTGAACTCAAAAATCAATGTAAAAAATAAAATAAAAAAATGAAATCCGTAAACGTTACTGGACTTTCCCCAAAATTAGATTAATTGTTGTTTGTATGCCTTGAATTTGCTGGAATCTTTGATTTGCGAAAGTGAAAGGCATATTTTTTTTCATAAAAAAAAGTTTCCCCAAAAATTTGCGTCCAAAATTCTTAAAGTTGCAGTGACAAAACATAACAACTAAGACATGGACGCAAACTCGTGTGATATCAATAGATTCATGGCGAAAGTTATTCGACAAAAGAGAAGGGATATGAATGCCTTACCAAAAAGATAATTGACATAATCTTGCTGGTAATCAAATATATCGGGAGCAAAGGCGTGTGGGCCATCGACCGTGCAGGCGACAACAATGAATTGATAAGCTTCTTTTGTGAAAAAGAATTGAAGTTTGTAACAAGGCTCAAACTCAACCGCTGGGTATTTTTTAACAACCGCAAAGTGAAACAGATGCAGACCCAGACCATTCGTTTAGGCAATTACATCGACCTGCCGTTTAAAGCAAGGATAACCAAAATCGACCAGGGAAAAGAAACCCAAATTGAACTGCAATACGGAATCACCCAGGCAAGTTTCAAAGATATCCCGGGGAAAAGTTTTTATGCTGTTGTCATCAAAGAGTTTGGCCAAAAACCAATGATACTGCTGACTAATTTACAGGTGGATATCAATAACCCAAACGATGTTTATGCAGTCGTTGAACGATACCTAACCCGCTGGAACTGTGACGAATGTTTCAGGTATATCAAACAATCGTACAACCTCGAAGATGTCAGGCTGCTATCTTACAACGGGGTCCGAAACATGACTGTGTTGGTTCATGCCATAGCCTATTTTACAAGTATCTGGATAGGGTTAGACCTGAAAATGAAGTTGATGAAAGAGAAAATATTTATCCTCTCAAAACGATTTTTCGGTGTGCCATCTTTTTACAATTATGCCATAGCAGATGGTATTTACGAGCTATTGAAATACACCCGAACCGGAATTGACAACATAAAAACCAAAATCGGGATTAATCTGGATAGTTTTCAGTTATCTTTATTCCCGGAACTTGAACCTATTTGAATATTTGGGGAAAGTCCAGATTTATTACGCAATTGACTAATGTTTATTAATTTACTTTCAGATGTTCAGCCCAACCGAATGTGGCAACTGCCGTCGATTTTGCCCACGCATACAATCCGAAATAAGCGCCGACAAAACCTCCGGCAACTTTAGTACTCAACAACTTGCCATCCAAAGTAATTCCCAGTGGTATCCAGGTTTTATTGTTCAGACTATATTCGCAAAACACAATACTTTCCATAGATTTAAATCTTAAAAAGATGTCATTTCCGGGTTTGTATTTGGGAAGCGGGGTTTTATAAATGGTTTCGGTTGCAGACGAAACCAATAAAAATGAACTGTCGGCAACCTGCTGAACCACCATCTTGTAATAGAATTTTTCGTTTTGAAACATTACAATTCCGGCTTCCATTTCTTTATCTTTTTCAAGTGCAAGTGCCGCTGTAAAATGCGTTTTTGCAAACTGTAACCTGCGACCAATGAATGACGGATTTCCAACTTCGGAAATACTCACCGGGCGGGCCTGAATGATTAGTGATTTGTCCTTCAGCTCGTACCATTTTTCAGCGGGGGTGCGGATAAAATTCCATTCCAGTTTCAAGGCAACTTCTTCAAAATCATCTCTCCAGTTGGCAGAAGATTCGTAGAAACTTATTTTTCCCGCTTCCGCTTTTAGTGGGGACGTGGTTTCTTCGGGAATTACTTTTCCTTTTTCAAGAATAACAGGCCAGCCGGTGCTCCAGTCGACAGGGTGAAAAAAGGTTTGGCGACCGGTGTTGAAATACTCGCCGGAATACGGCTGGCAGCCCAGAAATACCGAAGCCCAATCGCCATTTTGCGTTTCAACCAAATCGGCATGACCGGCACATGTTACAGGTGACGGGCGGTCGATGGCCAAACCAAATTGGGTAAGAATCGGGTTACCCGGGAAAACTTCGTACGGCCCCCAAATATTTTTACTCCTGAAAATCACCTCGGTGTGTTCAATACCGGTTCCACCTTCAGCCGACATGATAAAATAATACCCGTTTTTCTGATAAATGTGCGGCCCTTCAATCCAAATCGGCTTTTTCGAAATATCAGACCCTGCATTTACAATTATTTTACGTTCGCCAACAAGGGTCTGCGATTTCAGGTCGAATTCCTGCAGCCAAAGTGCTTTGTGTCCCGAATAAAGAGACACATTTCCGGGAGGCGGGCCGTTGTTAATGAGATAGGCTTTCCCGTTTTCGTCGAAAAAGAAAGATGGGTCGATACCCTCGATATCGCGCAACCACGTTGGTTCTGACCATGGACCGGCCGGATTTTTGGCAGTTACAAAAAAGTTGCCTCCCTCGCCGCCGATTAATGTAGTTACCATGTAAAATATTCCGTCGTGGTAACGAATTGCAGGGGCATAAATTCCCTGGGATATTCCCTGATTAATCAGTTTCAACTGTGACGGACGGTCTAAAATATGCCCAATTTGTTTCCAGTTCACCAAATCGGTGCTGTGAAAAATGGGTACTCCGGGAAAATACGAAAACGATGAATTCACCAGGTAATAATCGCCGCCAACCCTGCAATACTGGGGCCGGGGTAAAACCCGGGCAATATCGGATTCCTGACCTGTGCATTAACCGAAACTGATAAAAGGTTCAGAATGACAATCAGGATGAAAATATTTTTTACCCCCAACCCCCTAAAGGGGGCTATTTTGGCAAGCGTTATTTTAAACTGAATTGGGGAAAAGTCCCCTTTAGAGCTTGTCCCGATTAATCGGGAGGATTTAGGGGTAAAGGGCCGTTTTTTGCGGAAATAATTGATTTATTTTACTTAACATCATGGTAATTAGTTTATTGGTTATTTATGATTTGTTTTTTATAATCTTTCTGAATGGCCTGAACCCTTTGTTTTTTCTCTCCCGGAAATGGTTCGAGATAAGTTCCGCCGACAGTAAAACAGCAAAAACCACCCGACGAAACTCCCAGCGAAATGGCTTCTGTGAGATTGAAAGTTCCCTTGGCTGTGTTTTTCAATTGCATTGCCAGTGAAGTTATAATGCCGCCAACAAAATTATCGCCGCAACCGGTCGTGTCGCCGCGCAATTCGGGTTTGGCGGTAATCTCGCGTACTATCATTTTCGACACTGGAAACTGAAGCAATTCTGTTTTTTCAAACAGCCCTCCATTCGATTTTGCGTAAAGCTGGTTTGCCCCATTGGTTATGATGAAAGACGAAACCGGGGTTGACGCGAAAAACCGGACAGCCACATCAATACCGGTAGTACCGCTTATTTTAACAGCTTCCTCACAATCCATAATCAGCACATCAATCAACTGGTAATCAATAATAGAATCGAGTAATGGCCAGGGTTTTCCGGGATTGCTTTTCTGATTTCTGAAATCGAAAACCGTATTAACCACTGCAATGCCATCCGATTGTTTTGATCGCTTTAATAAATGGGTGAGGTTGTCGTGCAAATGCGGTACAAGCGCGGTTCCTCCAAAACATTGAATGTGGGAACCGAAAAATTCGTTGCCAAGCAACTCCGGGGTGAAATCCCACGCAGCACCAATGTTGTTTACAAAAGTGCGTTCACCGTGGCCATTGTCATAATCGGGGTCAGAAAATACATCGGTGGTAGGTGTTGGTTTGTTTGGCGAAGTTTTGTAATTCGTGATATCGAGTGGAGTTTGACGAACCAGCCTGAATATCTGGCCGGTATGTTCATCGTTTCCGCCCATTGCATAAACCTTTACAACAAAATCTTCGTTATCAAGCATTTGAGCAGCATGTATCATCGAAACCAGCGATGGACCGCCCACATTCATTTTATCCGGCAGACGGTTTCCAACAATTTCTATTAAAATTTCGGAATAGGGTTTTCCGGAAAATTTTTCAAGTTCTTCGGTGAATACAAGTTTACCCGGGCTCAATCCCCCGTCGCCGGTTTTATTTGATGTGTATTTTTCAAATTCAGGTCTTGAAAACGATACCCGATTGTAAATCAAATCGGCGAGGGCGCATCCCACTCCGGAAATGATGATTTTTATTTGAGTTTAATTTATTCATTGAAGTATTCAATTTTAGCTATTTGTGATACGATATGATTCGTTTTTATACATTCGATATTCGATAATTAGTCACAGAATTTTTTGAATATCTATTTTGTATTTATAAAATATCCATTCTTTTTTGAGGATTTAATCTGCTACTATCCACCCACGGTTCGATTGCAGAAAAACAAAATGATTCTTTGCTTAATTGCCAATCAGTTTGAAGATTTTAACTTCCTTTTTTGTACTTACCCTTAGTGTGTAAAATCCCGGCTGAGCAACATGAATTGTTGTTTTTCCTGAAATCTGGTCCAATTCGATGGTTTTTACCAAAGCGCCTGTTGTGTTATACAGATCGGCAGTAACAGGTTCATTGTTCATTAACCCGGTTTCGAGCGTAAACGAACCGCTAAAAGGATTGGGATATACCCTGACTTGAAGCTGGTTTTCTTCAATACCGGTGGTACATGCCGGATCGGTTGAAGCATAAACCTGCACATTTACCGCAGCCGATTTTGCTGTACAACCGAAAGCGCTGGCTGTTAGCATATAACTTCCGGTTTGATTTACATCGATTGAATTTACCGAACCCTGTATCCTGGTTGCTCCTTTTGTCCACTGGTACGATACATCTTTAGCTACATTCGCAGTAAGTTTTACCTGCCCGCCAGGGCAAAAACTCAGGTCGCCCGAAGCAACGATTTCAGCTTTTGGAATTGCATTAACCATTAATTTAAAAGGTGGAGAAGCAACTTCGATATTTCCTTTACTGATTTTTACCAAATAAACTCCTCCCTTTGTTGCTGTTAACGAAGCTGTTTGTTCGGTCAATAACGAATCGTTACGGTACCAGTGATAGGTTAACCCATCAACAGCGGTTGTTTTCAGGATAATATTTTCGCCTTCGCACAAACAGGCTGGTTTTGAAGCCGTAATTTTAATATTATCGGGAATGGCTGAATCGAACGTGAGTATTACCGGATTAGCAACTCCGCTCTTTTTCGAATTGTCTATTTTAAAAGTGCCTGTACGCGCTTTATCTCCCGATTTTATGGAGTATTTATAGTTCCCCAGAAATCCTTCGAACGTAACTTTTCCCTGCGCGTTGGTTACGCTATCTGTCTTTTTTGTCCACCACTGGTTAAAAACCAAATCTTTGTAGGCCTCACCATGCGGGCGGATGGTCCAGTCGGGGTTAAACATGGCGCCTTCGGGCAGCCAGTGACTGTTTGCCCAGAAACCCCAGAAAAGAAACGATTTCACAGCTTCGTGACTAAAACAAATCGTCATAAAATCGCGGGTATATTCGGCCTGAACCTGTCGCTGTGTAACATTTATATCGTGTTCGGTAATTTTGATTTCCTTGCCCAGCGTGGCAAAACGGTCGAGAATGGAATATACTTTGGTAAGTGAAGTAAGGTCGCTTCCGAAATGCCCCTGAAAACCAATTCCGTCAAGTTTCCCTCCATTTTCATCGATATATTTTACCAGGTTGAAATACGAATCCTGCTTTTTTGTGTTTGTGCCGCCGCCACTGAGAATGTCATAATCGTTCAGGTATAATTTCACCGTGCGGCCGTTGTTTCGAACCCGTTTAAACCAGTCGGCCATCACCTCGTTGCCGAGAATTGCCATAACATCTTTTTCAGAATAGGGTTCGTTAATCACATCCCAGTCGTTCAGCCGTCCTTTTGTAAACTGCGTAACTTCATCGATGCGTTTATCAATGGCCAGGCGCAATGCAACAGGGTTTGTTTCGAGGGTTTTTATTGATGTGGGCATGAATTTCCACGAAGGCCAGATTACATTGTGACCACGAACTGCAATTTTATACCTGTCGAGCGAATCAAGTGACCTGCGAATGTTTGTTGTGTTGTTAATATCGAAGGAACCCCATTTCAGGTCGTTTTCAAACACAATCTCGTTGAATAGTTCGTAAACCTTTTTCCTGAAAACAGTGTTGGTTATAAACACATTCGCAGGTATTGCAGTACCAAAACCAAACTTGTGCCGGGTCATTTCAATCGAAACATCGGCATTTTCAACAAGTTGTCCCTGTTCATCATAAACGGTAATATCAACCATTCCTTTGCGAATTTGATTGATCCGTTCCCCGGCAGGTACACGCCATGCTGCATCGGCAGCCTGACCGGTATATGTAATTTCGGTAATGGGCAAATCATTTAAAGTAACCGAGGTTTTGTAGTTCAGAAATTTAACATCGGCAACTTCGATGGTTTGCGACGGAAACCCTGTGAAAAGCGCATATCGTACCTGAGTTGACGTCCAGGTTGACTTACTTTTAACTGATGCAAAATATTGTTTCCATTCTTTTCCAATCGTAAGTTTTGTTGAAATTTCCTTCGCGTAGGAAGTCGCATTTTCGATCACTACTGTTGCAGCTCCAGTGCCTTCTTCCTGAAGCGAGGAGATTGTTCGGGCATAAAAAGCGATTAAAATCACATCATTTACAGCAATTCCGGCAGCCGAAGGAAATTGAATCTGTGTATCCCAGAAATTCATCACATTGGCTCCGGTAACATACCGAATTGCTTTTGCAAAAGGCTGATCGGAAACTGTAACCGGCGTTAATGTTCCACTTCCTATATTCCTGTAAGTTGTTCCGGTTGTTGCATTCAACATGGTTCCCCCTTCAGGAACTTGTGAGTAAACTATCCCGCAGACAAATAAAAATACGATTGAAAACGTAAGTTTTAAAGTACAAAATTTCATCATTTGATTCGATTTGGTTTAAAATTGATTTAGTCTGCAAAGCTAACAGAACTTGAGCAAATTCAACTTTAGAATAATTCTGAATTTCTTTAATATTGACTGAACCCTGAATTTTTAATATATTTGCTTTATCGAAACGGTCATTTCGGAAATGGCCATTTCGGAAATAGCAATTATTATTCTAATTAATTTGATAATGAAATTTTATGACAGGGAGGAAGAAATTACGCTGTTAAGTGAAATTCAGGAACAGTCGTTAAGTAATGCCCAGTTTACTGTTGTTACAGGCCGGAGACGTATTGGGAAAACACATCTGCTTTTAAAGGCAACTACAGACCAACCTACGCTCTACTTCTTTGTTGCCCGTAAAGCAGAGAGTTTTTTATGTCTGGATTTTCAGCTGGAAATTAAAGAAAAGCTGGGAATTCCGATTTTAGGGGAGGTCAACAGCTTTGGGAAATTATTTGAATTTCTGATGGTCTATTCAAAAGGAATATCATTCAATCTGATTATTGACGAATTTCAGGAGTTCTTTAATATTGCGCCTTCAGCTTACAGCGAAATGCAACATTACTGGGATATATACAAAAATGAGAGCAAAATAAACTTAATTGTCAGTGGGTCAGTTCATACCCTGATGCACAAAATTTTTGAGAACTCCAAGGAACCATTGTTTGGACGTGCTACCCGGCTGATGAAAATCCGTCCGTTTAAAACATCCGTATTAAAGGAGATTCTTACCGACAATAACCCTTCATGGAAATCGGAAGACCTGCTGGCCTTGTTTTGTTTTACGGGAGGAGTAGCCAAATATGTGCAGCTTTTTATGGACGGAAAGGCATTTACAAAGCAGGCGATGATTGATTTGATGATAAAAGAAGATTCGCTATTCCTGCAGGAAGGAAAGAATATGTTGATAGAAGAATTCGGAAAAGAATATGCAACCTACTTTACTATTTTATCAGCAATATCCCGTGGAGAAAATACCAGAGGGAAGATTGAAGCGGTGGTAAAACGTGAAATTGGAGGTTATTTGACTAAGATGGAGAGAGACTACAGTCTTATTTCAAAAACCACACCCTTATTTTCCAAAGTCGAAACAAAGAATGTACGATATTCAATAGAAGATAATTTTCTGACATTCTGGTTCCGTTTCATGTATAAATACAGTCATATTATTGAAATTGGCGGGTTCAAATAGTTGAAAGAAATTATTGCACGTGATTATTCAACCTACAGCGGTAAAATACTTGAAAGATATTTCAGAACAAGGTTTATTGAAGAAGGGAATATTACCATGATTGGCGGATATTGGGATAAAAAGGGCGAGAGTGAGATTGACCTTATTGCTGTAAATGAAATTCAAAAGAGGGCAGAAATTATTGAAGTAAAGCGAAAAGCTGAAAATATTGATATTGAAAAACTGAGAAAAAAAGCAGTTTATTTCCTGAAAGCAACTGGGGAATTAAGCGATTACGAAATTATTTACAAGTGTTTATCACTCTCAGAAATGTAATCCGGCTAACTAAACCTTAAAAAACCCGAGTACCAAACACAAAACGCTTGCTCCACCAGGAGTCATCAATCGAAGTTTCTATAACGCCTTTTGAAGTGGAAGCATGAATAAACTTATTGTTTCCCAGGTAAATGCCTACGTGGGTTATGTAGTCGGAGGTGTTATATGATTTGGTGAAAAAAACCAAATCACCCTTTTTCAAATCATTCCGGTTGAAAATTATGCGTCCGTAACGAGCCTGTTCCTGCGAATTTCGGGGGATTTCTATTTTGTTCTTTGCAAAAGAGACGTATGTCAAACCCGAACAATCCATACATTTTTTGGTAGTTCCACCCATACAATGTGGCGTACCAATATATTTCTCAGCAGTTTTGATAATTTGTTTTGGTTTTTTACGGCCGGTGTCAAGGTTTCGCCCAACGCCTCCGTTCATAAATTGCTGCATTTCAGGAGTAGCGGCAGCAGGAGTGTATCGGGCGGATGAAACGGGTAATTGTTTTTTACTGCACGAAAAAATGGTTAATGAGAGTATTGTAAAAAGTACGATTGAAAACCAAGACCTTCGTTCGGTTTTGCGGCGCAGATTAAATAATACTTCTCTCATTCAATTATTTGATTTTATTCAATTTTCAAATCACAAAAATAGAATAAGTTAATTGTGTTTTAAGCGATAAAAACAAGCTATGTAAAATTGTTTTTTTGAATTAACTTTCCGGTCAATAAGAAACCAACTAATTTTTAACGATATGAAATCACAAAAATTCTCTGTTTTTATTCTTTTTGCTTTTTTCAGCTTTACAACTCAAGCCCAAAATACTGAGAAATTACGTCGGGCTGACTGTTTTTTCGGCGTTCATTTCGATTTGCATGCCAGCGAAGACATTACCGATGCCGGACGAACGCTAACTGCTGAAATGGTTGATACTTTTCTGACCAAAGTACGCCCCGATTTTATCCAGATCGATTGTAAGGGCCATCCCGGAATTACAAGTTATCCAACCAAAGTGGGATATCATGTGAAAGGGTTTCAGAAAGATCCGTTGCGTTTGTGGCGCGATGTGACTGAGAAGAATAAGGTGGCCTTGTTTATGCATTATTCCGGAGTGTGGGATGAAAAGGCCTGCACCGAACATCCCGACTGGGCCATTGTTAAAGCCAACGGGGGAATAAGCACACAGAAAACTTCATTTTTCAGTTCCTACCTCGACCAATTGATGATTCCTCAACTTAAAGAATTAAGCAGCGAATATCATGTTGACGGGGTCTGGGTTGATGGCGAATGCTGGGCGGTTGAACCTGATTACAGCGAAAAAGCGATTCAGGAATGGACAAAAAGAACAGGAATTTCGGAAATACCGCGAAAAAATGATGACCCTAATTATCACCAATACATGGAATACATGCGAAGTCTTTTCCGCGAACACATGCGCAAATATGTCGATGCTATTCATGCTTACGATCCCAATTTCCAGATTACAAGCAACTGGGCATATTCGTCGCTGATGCCCGAAAAGGTTGAAGTTAATGTCGATTTTTTATCGGGCGATGTTACCCCGCAAAACGGGGTATTTCGCTCTGCCTTCGAAGCGCGCTGCCTTGCCCCGCAAGGAAAACCCTGGGATTTAATGGCATGGGGATTTTCGTGGAATGGCGGTAAAATGCCAATGAGCGACAAATCAGTAATTCAGCTAAAACAGGAAGCTGCAGAAATCATTGCCATGGGTGGCGGTGTGCAATTCTATTTCCAGCAAAACAGAGACCTTTCGTTAAAACCCTGGCTGGCAGGAAAGCTATCGGAAATTGGTGCATTTTGCCGCGAACGACAGGCTTATTGCCATAAAGCTCAGGCAATTCCTCAAATTGCTTTGCTTTATCCAACCAAATCGTACATGGAACATTCGTCAACTGCTTATTCTTTTCCAACCGACAAACTTCAGGCAACACTTTACGCTTTGCTCGACAATCAGCTTCCGGTTGAAGTGCTGATGGAACATCACCTGAGTGGAAAAATGAAACAGTACCCAATGATTGTAATTCCAGAATGCGATTATATTGAACCATCACTTTTAAATGAATTCAACGAATACCTGCAAAACGGTGGAAGATTGCTAATTATCGGCGCTGAAACAGTAGGGTTATTCGGTAAAGAATTAGGGATAAAATCGGCTGAAACAACCGGGGAAAAAACTCAATATATTTCTGCAGCGAACCGTTTGGGTTGTGTAAGTTCCAAAATACTTGCCGTTGAACTGGGCTCTGACAGCAAAGTCATTTCAAATTTTTACGAAAGTAACGACTATCGCGACACAGGAAAAACAATTGCTTCGTCGATGAGGCAAGTCGGAAAGGGAAAAATTGCAGCCATTTATTTTAATGCCGGAACAGCATATTCGCAATACAAAACGCCTGTAATCCGCGATTTTATAGCTGAAACCATCGCCCAACTATCACCTGAAAAAATGGTTGAAGTAACCGGATCACACCTGGTTCACGTGGCAGTTAACAAGTTGAACGGGAAAACATACATCAATCTGATAAATGTTGCCGGCGAGCACACCAACCAGGCTGCCATTGCGTACGACCAAGTTCCGGCACTGACTGATTTGACTGTTTCAGTTAAAACATCTGCAAAACCTGCAAAAATTGTAATGCAGCCTGAAGGAAAAGAGATGCGGTTTACCTGGTCGTATGGAAAATCAACGGTTCTGGTTCCAAAGCTTGAGATTCATTCAATTTTGGAAATTCAGGAATAATGTCCTTTATGGAAATTAAAATCACCAAACAGTATTGTATATTTTCACTTTATGTACAAAAACACTGTTGTATTTTAGCATAAAAAGAAAAAGCCAGAACTATAAGGGTACGAATCCAAAGCTATGCCGGGTGCAAACACCATACTGCATACAAAGGCACTGATTTTATCTTATTTTCGAAACCAAAATTTTTTCCTGAAATACGAATGGCATACCTGCAGTTGTATTGTTTCATAAACATGTTGAGCGATGCCGATTTTGTCCTTCTCCCTTTTTTTACCTCAACCGGAATAACCTCTCCGGCAATCTGTACAACAAAATCCAATTCGGCGGTATTTTCGTTTTTCCAGTAAAACATCTGAAATCCATTGCAAACCAGCGCTTGCGCTACATAATTCTCGCTTATCATTCCTAAAAACATATTATCTTCTTCCACCGGCGACAAAATGGTTTGGGTTGCCATACCCGATTTCATGGTGAGCATACCGGTATCGCCCATGTACAGTTTAAAATCACTTAAATCGGTATACGCCGAAACAGGCATATATCCGTGTGAGGTTTTCTGACATTTAAGCGCTATACCTGCATAAACAAGCCATTCTATGGATTCTCCGAAAATGGTTGCCGTACCCCCGCGCTGAACGGTTTTATACTGAAACTTAACATTTTCTTTTGCCAATTGTGCCGGAATGGAATTATAACATGCCCTTATTTTAACCGTTGTTGCAGGATTTGCATATTTTGCCATATCAGCAATATATTCGTTCAAAACCCGCCCCTGAACATCTTTTACAGTCAGAAAACTGGAAGTGTCAATAAACTCTTGTACCGCCGCAGGCATTCCACCAACAATAAGGAATCGTTTATAAAGCTCTAATGCTTCATTGTGAAGGGCATTCGGCATTGTTTTATTTTGATTAAAATGATTCAAAATATCCTGACCCAGTGCCGTGCGATTCATTGCCCAGAGAAATTCTTCAAAATCCATGGGGAACATCGACAGTTCGTCAACTTTACCGACCGGGTACGAATATTTTTCACGATTAACCGCAACCCCCAGCACACTACCTGCTGCAACAATGTAATATTGCGGAGCTTCTTCACAAAAAGCTTTCAATGACAACAACGCCCGCGAACAGGATTGTATTTCATCGAGTATTATCAATGTCTCATCAGGAATAATGCGGATGTCGGAAACAGTTTCAAGGTACTGTACTATATGGATTGGGTTGATGTCGCCATCGAAGTATGAATTTACATGAGTGTTTGTCTCTAAATTGATGTAAACAAACTTGTTGAAATGAGCAAAAGCAAATTCCTTCAAAATATACGTTTTCCCGACCTGCCGGGCGCCATTCAAAATTAAGGGCATTCGTCCGGGTTTATTTTTCCACTGAACGAGTTGATCGATGATTCTGCGCTTCATACTATTTAGTTACGATTTGAATGTAAAAGTACTATTTACTATGAAATAATCAAAGTATTTTGACTTATTCATAGTTTTCAATTAAAATATAAGTCATGTGATTAATTAAATCGTTATTTCAACAAACTCATTTTTAAAAAACACTTGTGCCAAACACAAAACGCCGGCTCCACCAGGGATTATTGAATGGGGTTACAATTACCCCACTAGAAGTGGAAGCATGGATAAACTTATTGTTTCCCAGATAAATACCAACGTGGGTAATATAATCGGAGGTGTTATATGATTTGGTGAAAAAAACCAGATCCCCTCTTTTCAGATCATTTGGGTCAAAAATAATCCTTCCGTAACGCGCCTGTAACTTTCAGAAACGGTTGGAAATTGCTTTTTACTGCACGAAACGATGGTAAACGAAAGGGCTGCAAAAAGCACAATTGTAATTTTTGCTTCTATGTTGTGAATAAATTGTTTTCGGGTTGGGAGTTGACTAACCACAAAATTCATATATTCCTGATAGCATTGAAGTATAGCTTGCTTATCCAATCCGGGAACGGGGCGATAAAGCTTTATAAATATCGTAAAGGTCACGACCCTTTTTGCGTTGGTATAACGCCCGAAACTTTGTCCCCAGCAAAGGAATGTTTAATTCAAAAATTAATGCGCCGGGTGAAAATGCTAAACTTTCATGGACACTTTTGTCATTGCCCTTGTACATGGTTTCTGAACTAAAACGATTAATTGATTTGGATATTTTCTGAAAACTCAAAAATAACAATCTAATACAAAAACGCCGAATTCAATCCATCTTCCTGATTTCAAACAGCCTGCCGTCATGATTCTTCTCAATTTGTACCTGAAACCCGGTTTCTGAAAGTTCCTTTCCCGTCAGCTTTCCTATTTCTTTATCCTCAGGAAAGGGCAAAATGGAATATGTGTCGGTTTGATTGAGGTATTTTACAGTTACTGTCCGACTCTTCTCAGCTGCTCCCTGCCTGAAAACCGCAACAATTCCACCAGATTTTGTATCCGAATTTATACGTTGAAATCCGTCCCAACTTCCTTCCTGAGGCTCGCCAAATCCGGCTAAATCCTGACGATACAGCATAATGCCGTGATTCGTTTCCATTCGTTCCATAAAATCTGCCCATTGCCTTATTTTGTTTCGGTCGGGTTGGGTGATTTTTCGGGTGTCGCCCAGTAAAACCGGCATTGTTCCTGAGTTGGAAAGTAATGATTGAAAGTAGTTTGGCTCATCCAGAATCATATTCCCGATAACCATTGAAGAAGCCGGAATTACAGGCGTTCGCCACCAGGCTATCTGACGCACACGCCACCCACCTTTTGGCGAAGGTTCGTCGATGTTGGTCATCCAGTTTCCATCGGCATGCTGCACCATGGCAAGGTCAATCAATTGCAGCTTTCCCATGGTTTCGAAGGTACAGTCGATGTACAAATCGGGAACGGCCTGATGCAACTCATCAAAAAGCTGCCAGAGGCGCTCGTAAATGGTCAGATAGGACTCTTCGCGGTCGCGATGATGAGTGTGGTTTTTCGCCGAACAGCCCGTCTGCTGCGGATTAAACCGGTAAGCACTTGTAACGGCCGAGAGATCGAGTTTTACGTATTTTAGCCCGTGTTTATTCACCAATCCAAGAATCGATTCCTTGATGTAACCGAAATAGCCGCTTCCCAGGCAAGCCGTTACCTGATTCGGATTGCCCGATTCATCATGAAGAAAAGCCGGATTGCCGTCTATGGTATTCCATCCGGCATCCATCACAAAATATCTGAAGCCGCAATCAGCGGCTTTTTGCGCCACATCAATTACTGAGGCCGTCGTCATATCGCCGCGGAAGGGCACCCAGGTATTGTAAACCGAAGTAGGAATATGCGGCATTTTTGCCAGCCGTATTCCCATGTTTTTCCGCACGAAATCGCTGATAGTGGTATTTAGAATTTCTGCTGGATTGGCGGTATTCAGGTAGGGCGAAAGAAAGGTACAGGGACTCTCCCACTCCATTCCCGGACTCAGCCATTTGCGGAAAGGATAATCGTCGGCAGCATGTGTCATCCCAACCGAAAACGACTTTCCATCTGTCATTGCTGTGGTTTTTTTCATTACACCGGGAGCTTCGTTTCCCAAAACCAATCCGCGATTTCCGGTAACTTCGTGCAAAACAACAACCGGATCGTATTGGTTGCCGATGTAGCCGTTCATGGTTTTATACCGCCCGTAATTGTTGTAAATCCAGGTAAAAGTCATTTCAAGCGTTGAACTTAGTTTTTCCACATCCAGCGATTCTATTTTCAGGTCAGAAGAACCGGCATTCCTGAAACTGATTTTTTTACGAATCACCGGAGATTCAGGATAAAGCAAATAGGAAACCGTAATCTCGATGCCTGAATTTGTTTGTCCTGTCCCTTTTAACCTGACTTTGGCACCTTGCCCACTGTTTTCATCGGTAATTTCAGAAACATCAATCAGACTCCAGACCGATTTGCCTGTTACAGCCTGCCCGTTCAGCTCAAAATAAAACTCATCATTGATTACCTGAACAAAGCTCTTTTCTGAACTATTTGTTTTCAGACTAATGGTTTCGATTGAAGCTTTGTCGCCAAAGGGCAAATTCACCACACGTTTTACAAGTCCGTTATTAAGCGTTAAAATTTGTTTATCCCAATTAGCAAAGGAGTTAGCCTGAAGTTGACCATTCGACAATACACTCACTAATACAAGGAAAAGTATCTTAAAGACAGATTTAGTCTTCATATATTATTTTTTTGAATTTGAAATAATAACCCATCATATTCTTTGGTTAATTGCACATTGAATCCTTTTTCTGCAAGCTCTTTTCCTGTCATGGAACTAATTTTTTTCCCTTCAGGAGCAGAAAGAATGCGGTAATTCGCTACCGGATCGAGCATTTGAACAGTTACAGTTCGCTGAGTTTCTTTGGCGCCTTGCCTAAAAACTCCAACAATTCCACCTGATTTTGTATCGGTATTTACACGTTGATAGCCATCCCAGCATCCTTCCATGGGTTCGCCAAAACCGGGCAAATCCTGACGGAAAGACATAAAATCGTGTTTTGTTTGCATTTTGCGCAGCCAGTCGGCCCAGTGTTTGATGCGGGTGCGTTGATCAGCAGATAGTTTCCGCGGATCGCCCAGCACAATGGGGTCGTACCAGTTGCCAACAAACTGCCCCAACGATTTTTGCCGGGCATAGTCGTTCAATACCCAGCTTTCAGTTCCGGTTCCTGAAGCTTCAAAACGAAGCCTTTCGGTATCCAGTCCTTCCAGGTTTATCTCAGCACCTGACTGATTGGTGAAACTTATCTTTTTGCGCACCAGCGGTAATTTGGGATACAACAGATAAGTGATTCCGATCTGAAGTTTCAGGTCGCTGTTTTCAAGGGTAACCAAAGCTCCGTTTCCGTCGTTTTCGTCTGTAGCTTTGGTAATGGAAATCAGCTTCCAGGCATCCAGTCCGGTCAGTTTTTTGCCATCAATGTTAAAAGCAAATTCTTCGGAACCCGCATACAGGAATTCCTGATCGTCGCCTGCAAGTTTCATGCTTTGCGATACAATTCCCTTTTGGTCAGACCCAAACAGGATTTGCCGTTTAATGGCACCGTTGTCAAGCGTGAGTGATTTTTCGTCCCAATGGGCAAATGGTTGGCTGAATACAGGACTAATGCTCAGCCACATGATCAGTACAAATGTGAATTTTTTCATACTATTTTGATTATTTGTTTTTTCTCCATTTTTCCACTTTCTTCATGATCGCCATCTCCTCTTCTTCGCTTTCCGTAGCAATCCAAAGAAAATTATTTTTGGGTGACATCCGTTCCATGTATTCATCCAAATCTTCTTTGGCCAAATCCACAATAATTCCACGGTTTTTGGATTGTACGTAACGAATGAAATCCAGATGCTGCAAAATAGGATAATCGTCGCCCATGCCTTGCACCCATTGAATACACCTCACTTCCGGAACACTCAGAATGGCATCGATGTGGTTGGCAACACCCAGTCCGTCAACATGAAAAATATTGTGGGTCATGGTTTTAACCTCTTCTTTCAGGATTGGCAAGCCAAATTCGACGTAATCTTCCGGCGAAATCATAAACGAGAAATCGGCGCTGGGAATATGGAAACGGCCATTGGGAATTGGCAGGTTCATCCAGGTGCACGAAGGCATTCCGGCAGCTTTTAAAACATTATGAAAATCGTTGTACACATCCAGAAAATGTTCACCGGCAAGGTTGAATAGTTTCTGTGCATTTTCTCTGTCCATAATTAAATCCATGCACAAATCGTTGGTTCCGCGCCAGGCCAGTGCGCAATCCATTCCGGGGTGCAAATCGGGATAGCCAACCAAAAACTTATCACCACATTTCTGAAGGGCAACTTCGGTCAGTTCCATCAACTTTTTATAGAATACATTTTCCTTGCTGAAGTTAATTTTGGATAGGTCAGTGTCGTAATTGTGAATCATTTCATGATACCACGAGGTAGTTTCTCCAAAAGTCATTTCGCCGCCATGAAAAGCGGCATAGGCATTGGGACCCACATTTGGCATGTAAATCGGGAATGTTTCGGAATTGAAGCGCATTCCCTGAATACTTCGCAAAAATTCGTCGGCCTGAAATTCGGCATCGAACCATTGGTCGCGGAGTGTGGCATGCAGGCTTTTATGATGGATTTCATATTCGGCATTGTGCCGGTGAAACCGAATGGGAACACGGTCGAGGATTTCGCCCTGAAACCAGGCTTCAACACGTTCAACACATTTCAGGTAATCGGGTTTTGTTGAAAGTTCAGTGATTGATGCAGTTGATTTTGAGTTCATTATATTTTTAGTTTAAAGTTGCTGAATATCCAACGATGACAATTCCCGCAAAAAGAAGTGCCAATCCGATTACCATGAAACTTATGGCCGGTTTTCCAGAGCCTTTCCATTCGCCGGTAACAATTCCCCAGAAGTTACCGTTTCCATGGGTTTTCCGTTGATGAGTGCGAAGTTGAACATGGCGCCAAACACTCCGGCAGTCATTACCAAAACCGCTGCCGATAAGGTTAAGCCAACGGGTTGAAGCAGCTTTTCAGGAGTGTATAACAAGATAGGCAGAATGGCGCCAATGGCGTTATTCAATCCCAAAACAATGGCAGTACCCATGGCCAATCCAACCATTTTTAACCCAATTCCATAACCTACATTTGCAACTCCCCATCCGGCACCGAAAAGGAAAACTGCAAGTATTACACTGGCGGGAGTTTGGGTGTAAACCGATAATAAATTTGGAATAGTTAGTATTGCCATCAGCAAAGGCAAAACGATGGTTGCCCAAAACGAAAACATTACCCAACTATGCTCCCATTGCCAGATTTTTACTTTTTTCATCGGAAGGGCAAACGACCCAAGCAGAATACCAGCCATGATTCCAAGAAAAATACCCGTTGTTACATTGGTTGTTTCCATTTAATGTCTTTTGGTTTGGTTCATTTAGTTTAGCTTGATTGTCTTACAATTAATTTACAATCATATACTTTCTGAATAATTGCTTTGTCGTTTTCAATCTGGTAAATCAGTGATTCAATGGCATTGGTAGCCAGTTGTTCCAATGGCAATTCTATGGTTGTCAAAGGCGGATTGGTTTCTGTTGTTCGGGTCAGATTATCAAAACCAACTACAGCCACCTGTTCAGGGACAGAAATGCCTTGCTGATTAAGGTAATTCAATGCTCCAATGGCCATAAAGTCGGTAGCTGCCATAATCGCGTCGGGCGGATATTCCTGTCGCATAAAATAATTGGCGGCTTCAAATCCGTCGGCCATTTTAAAATCTCCGGAAAAAACCAATGACTCATCAAAAGGCAAATTGGCTTCTTCCATGGCTTGTTTGTAGCCTTCAAAACGGTTTAAACCAACCTGATATGCTTCGGTTCCCTTGATGTAAGCAATGCGTATTCGGCCTGATTCAATCAAATAGCGGGTTGCGTCATAAGTACCTTTCCTTCCATCGGCGCATACATACGACAAATCTTCTCCAATCATCATTCCATCGCAGCAAATAACAGGGGTGTGTTTCGAAATGGTTTTCAGTTTATCCAAAACTTCTGAATTTTTCTGATAAGAGAAATAGATTATTCCGTCGATGCTTCGTGCCAGCAGGTCGTCGATGCGTTTCATTTCTGTTTTGCCATAGGGATCGGTAATACAGATGTAGTTCAGGTAGCCTTTGCTGCCAGAAATTTGTTCAATTACATGATACCACTCGGCAAAAAACGGATTTGAAAGGTCGGGGAAAAGGATGCCGATGGAATAAGAGCGATTGGTTCTCATGCCCTTGGCAAATACATTGGGCCGATAATTTACTTCATCCATCACCTGCAAAATGCGTTGCAGACTTTCGGGGGCAACATAGCCATTTTTGCTTATTACCCGCGATACGGTTGATTTAGAAACACCTGCCAGCTTTGCAATGTCGTGAATATTCATCACCCTGATGGTTTTAGTTGATTTGGTTTAGATCAATTATGGGAACGTTCCCACAACAAAAATAAAATAATCAATTGAAAACACCTCAGTCGATTGCTAATTTAAATCAATTCCAGACAATGTTGATTTTATAACATACCAGGATATGGTTCCGAATAGTTTCTATACTCCTTTGTTCAATCCTTCATTCTTTTTTACTTTCTATTGAAACTAAAGCCCTTCAACTTCTTTAAAGCTCAATCGCCCTGAAGTTGAAGAATCGAGATATTTTTTGAATAACTGCTTCCTGATTAAATTGCGCAATCAACAAAAAGATGGTTACAAACCTGCCTGCCGCCAGCCCCGGAGTTCGTTCCGGCGGGGTCAGGCTAACTCAAAACAAATTACGCCCCGTTGCCGCTAAAGTTTCTGCTGGTGCAGAATTTACAAAGTGTAATCTGTGCCTTGCCGGAACGGCAAAATTTTACTTCGTTGTCGTGTTTCAATTGTTTTTGATGTATTCCTGTAATTCAAACAATAGAATATTTTCTACTGTCAATGCCTGTTTATTACAAAATCAGATTCAATACTATCAATTAATTGTTCGTCGATTTTCAATTCAGCAGCAAATTCCCTGAATTTACCAGCAGCATTACTTACCTTGGTAATCAATGACTTATAATCCTGAATATCGTTTCGCTGAGCAACTGCTTTCAAATCTTCGCGGGTAATGTTTTCGTTTTTACCATTTATGGTCATCGAATGTTTGTTCATATATGCCGGAGCAGTAAACTCAACACTGTAAATCAAATCATAGGCCGGAGAAAGTCGCCACACGCCATCTGAAGTCATACAGAAACTAAAATTCTTGGTATGATCATCTACATTACGGGCAAGTACATTAAACACCATTCGTAAGTATTGCTGGCGGCTGTCATCGTATGGCAAATTTAGCCTGCGAATAACTGCAAATAAATCTTCGTAACTGTCACTTCCCGGAGACATGGCAGCCAATGTTTGTGTATGTACACGGTCATTACCGACACGGTCAAACCGACGGGTAAGAAAATGAGTAACATTTCCGTACGAACGCAATTCAGAAGGCATCATGTTTATTCCCGCTGTCAAAGCCATTTGATAATAAACATATTCCAGCCTGGCTAATGGAAAGGATGAATTATCATCATATTTCAGCATAAAATGTTCAAATCCTTCAGGGATATTTCCCTGTCCGGAAATTACTTCGCCTGTTGATCTATTTACCGCAACAATCGCTTTCGGACGTTTCCCACCCGGAGACGAACTGATTTTTATCAAGTCCTGCCATAAAATTGAATTTTCGGCATTTAATACTGTCGTTTCCCGTTCATTCAAAACCTGTTTGGCAAATTGATAGAGGCGTTCAATGTCAACCGAAAAAACAGACCCGTCACCCAATTTCTGAGCCGGTTCATATTCAAGTGCACCCATTGCACGGCTACCAATAAACGAAAGATGATCTACCGGACTTACATTCTTTGCGGGGATATGATTATCGCGCAGCCAGGCCCTGAAAAGTGAATTGCCCCATTTGTCGGGGAGTGAATCGGCAATCATCGGTGGAAGCCCAATATACAATTTATCTTTATTGCCCGTCCAGGGTATATGTTTCCTGCTGCGTGGCGAATTGACAGACATTGTTAGAGGAGCAATATCCAAACCTTTGTCCAGGAATTCCGGTTCATATTCAAAAACAGCTACATCCGATTTTTTATCCCACGAAAGATACCCTACCGGCATTCCCCATAGCTTCACCATTACTACATTCGTTTCCATAATTACTTTTCTTTCTGCTGTTTCTTAAATAATATACGAGGACTTACAGGTAGTTCCGGCAATAGTTTTTCAATTTCGCCAAGGCTGTCGATGGCCCGTAGCAATTTGATAAACGAAGCCAACGTTACCCCGGTAGATGAACCATTCTCAAAACAACTGATTGTGAATATGCTCAATCCCGATTTTTCTGCTATTTCTTTTTGAGAGTATCCCATCCTTTTACGATAGCCGCTGTATCGTTTACCCAACTGTCGGATAATATCGCTACCCGATTGTTCATATAGTTCATTATACATAGTAAGCATTTTTTACAAATATAGGTATATCTATAATATAAATCAAATATATCGAATTGTTTTAGATATATCTATATCAATTTGGGATGGTCAAGATCTGCCTGGCCTTTCTATTCCGGTTACTGGCGGAAAGGACTGGTGATCCGGTATGTTCTATTCCAAACTATGTTTTGGATTTAAAAAATGTCCAACGTGGCAGTGACATGGCAATAAACCAATCGAATTGCGGAGCAATAAAGTTATGGAATTTTAGAATAATTCGTTGGCGGGTTGGATTACAAATTCCCTGTCTGTACCCCCGGATGGCATATCTGGGGGAGCGAGATTAAATAGTGCGGATTGAAAATGAGTAGCAGATTTATGCAGCTTTTGGAACATATCCGGAGGAACGGGGGACCAAAATACAGGAATTTTAGGCTAACATAGCATTCAAACTGGCAGCCATTTTTGAATATTCTTTGGAATTATATGTAACTTTGTCAAATGGGAAATGAATACCATCATTCATAAAACGAAAGAAATTCAATCATTGATAAAGCAACAATAAATGAGATTATTCAATTCCTGAAGGATCTACTAATCAAAAATGGATTAAATGTGGATTCAATTGCATTATTTGGGTCAGCTTTGACAGGTGAAATGCATGAAGACAGTGATATTGATTTAATAATTATTTCTGCGGATTTCAGGAATAAGGATATATTTGAACGTTCACAAATGACTATGAATCCTGAAGTTGCTACTCTTAAAAGATATAAAATATCAATGGATGTTATTAATTTGTCACCTGAAGAATATGATGACTCCAAAATTAAGATGTACTATCACAGTAAAATAGTTGCATAATTAATTCTCCGGGATTGCCCATACCCGCTTACAAGAAGTTGAGTTGCAAACTCAATACAGCTTATCACTCGTTACAAACGAGTGGGAGGAGAATAATTGAAGTTTTATGCTGAAATATTCAGCGGGTAAGTTCGTTTAAATTTAATCGATTTGATAATCCTTTACTATTACACAGAATAAGACTAAAACAACCCTTACTTTTCTACATAAACACAGAGAATTTACCTTGACTTT
>CAMTWS010000002.1:0-18209 GCA_947085485.1 uncultured Prolixibacteraceae bacterium | reverse complement strand
TTTCGGCATAATCAACAATCAGGAAATTCGTCATGGGTTCGCCGGTTTTCGGGTTGGTAATGTTGTCCTGGCTTTGTTGCCGCATCACCTTTTTCCCGTTGCTGTAAATACCTCCAACAGATAAAGTGGTTATATTCAAACCAAAACTAACCCGAGGCTGTTTATACAGTAACCCAAACTTCCAAAGCACCCGGTAATCGTTAAATTTTACCATCTCCTGTGTTTCATGCGAAGCATTGTAGTACGGAACTTCCTCACCTTTAATTTCTGTAATCAATTCGGTTGGACTGGCATTAATATCGAGCTGGTAAACCGAATATTTCGAATTTACCGAAACAAACATGCTCGACCCCAGAAAAAGATTTTTACTTAACTTAATTGACCCCTGCACAAAAAAAAATCGGTACTGACATCGGTTTTTAGTTCGGTATAAGCTGTATAGTGTTCTATTCCGGGCAGATGCGTAAGGCTATCAAGGTCATTTTCGGTATAATTTACACCGTCAAATTCGGTGTTGGCGACATTCAAATAGGCAAATTCGAGATTCCAGCCCGGATGATTCCGGGGTTTATACATATACGAAACCGACCGATAGATAGGGTAAAACCGGGTCGATTTTAAGTCGATTCCTTCACCAAGAACATTTTTTGCATCGTTAATTTCGTAGGCAAACAAACTGGCGTTCAACGATAGTTTCGATGCACTGATTTCTGAAATAATTGCGGGATTGTAAAAAATTGACGAAGCCCCGGCTCCCCCTCCAACCACAGCGCCCGCAACCAGCGACGATTCTTCGTTAAAATTATACGACCAGTAATTGTTAATCTGTGCCTCAATTAAAAAAGGATACAGTACTAAAAAAATGAAAACCAGTTTTCGCATGATTCTGTTTAAGAATTTTAATCAAAAAATAACAGAATGAAACAAATTAATCCATACATCGCTTTCATAAAATTATTTAAAAGATAATTTGAGAAAAATGTTGGATTAGAAAAGTAGTCTCACCGGGAATCGAACCCGAATCTACGGTTTAGGAAACCGCTATTCTATCCATTGAACTATGAGACCTTTTAATTTGGCTGCAAAAATAGGAAAAACCTTTTTATACCCAAGTGATTTTTAATTAATCGGTTGATATTAAAATTTCAGGAATTTAAAATATCTTGTACCATATTTTAGCATAATCCATAAATCTATAAACCATGGAAAGAAATAACATTAACCGCAGAAAGTTTTTAGGCGCCGGGTTAGCCGCTGCAGCCACAATAACCGTTGGAAAATCTTTGGCCTCCGAAACCGTATTGAGTCGGGTTCCTTTTAAAAAGAATGATGAAAATCCTTTTAATCCGGTTACTTACAGCGCTATGCCAACACATTCACTGGGTAAAACGGGTTTTAAAGTGGGTATTTTAAGTTTGGGGGGACAAGCAACCCTTGAAATTAAAGGCCGCGAAGAGGAATCGGAAATAATAATCAACCGGGCCATCGACCTGGGAATTAATTACATTGATACAGCTGCATCGTATGGCCAGGGCGTGAGCCAGCTCAATATTGGACGAGTGATGAAAACACGACGAAATGAAGTTTGGCTTTCGACCAAAACCCACGACCGCACTTACGACGGCTCTATGCGTTTGCTCGAAGAGAGTTTGAAGAACCTGCAAACCGACCATATCGACACCTGGCAACTGCACAACGTTCAAAAGCAGGAACAGGTTGACCAGATTTTTGCAGCCAGTGGCGCCATTAAAGCCATGGAAAAAGCAAAAGCCGAAGGGATGGTGCGGAACATTGGAATTACCGGCCATTTCGAACCGTTGGTTTTGCTCGGGGCCATTAAACGTTTTCCGTTTGACTCGATTTTACTGGCAGTAAACGCTGCTGATGTACATTACCTGAGTTTTAAAAATTACCTGCTCCCCGAAGCGCAGAAACAGGGAATTGCAATCATCGGCATGAAAATTGCAACCCGCGGAAGGATGCTTTCGTGCTGGACCCCGCCGCCACTCGAAGAACAAACCGATGCCCGGTTGCGCACACCTTTATCGGGAACCATTTCAATTAAGGAAGCATTAACATATAATATGAGCCTGCCGGTTAGTACATCGGTAATTGGAGTTGACAGCATCGCACAAATTGAAGAAAATGTAAAAATTGCTTCCGGATTTACACCGCTCAGCCAGGCTCAAATGGAAGAACTTGAATTTAAAACTCTACCAATTGCCAGACAAGGGCTGTATTTCAGGCGTTGGGATTTGGGAGCATAATCAAATCCGATTTGAGCCATCCGCCGCCGGAATTGTGGTTTGGAATAAAATTACGGAATGGGTGGAAGATGACATCGAAATTGCAAAAAGAGAATAGGTTAAAAAACTGACCACTGATTAAATGGAAATTAATAGTGAGTTTGACTTTCCCAAAACCACATCCCTTTTTCAACAGAATCATTATCTTTGCGCTTCAATTTAGCAAAGAAACTCATGTTAGACAAAATCAAGGCGTTACAGGAAGAAATTGAAAAAATAGTTGTTTCTGGAAAAGAGGAAGTTGAAGAACTCAGGTTAAAATACATCAGTAAAAAAGGGAGTATCAGTCAGCTTTTTGAAGATTTTAAAAATGTTTCGCCCGGGCAGAAAAAGGAAGTAGGACAGGCCATTAACACTTTAAAAAACTTTGCGCTCGATAAAATCAATACTTTAAAAGAATCGTTTGAATCTGCTTTCAATGGTGATTCGGGTTTGGATTTAACCATGCCCGGCGATTCGGTAAAGCTGGGAACACGACATCCATTATCATTGGTAAAAAATGAGATAATCGGCATTTTTGGCCGCCTTGGTTTTACGGTTGCCGAAGGTCCTGAAATTGAAGACGACTGGCATGTTTTCTCGGCTTTGAATTTTCCACCCGAACACCCTGCCCGCGATATGCAGGATACTTTTTTTATCGAAAAAAATCCAGATGTTTTGTTACGTACCCACACATCGAGTGTGCAAATCCGTGTGATGGAACGTACACAGCCACCAATCAGAATGATTTTCCCGGGGCGTGTTTTCAGAAACGAAGCTATTTCTGCCCGGTCGCACTGCATCTTTCATCAAATCGAAGGATTGTATGTCGATGAAAATGTGTCGTTTGCCGACCTGAAACAAACCCTGCTGCAATTTGCAAAAGAGCTGTTTGGCGAAGGGACACAAATCAGGTTGCGCCCTTCGTATTTCCCGTTTACCGAACCCAGCGCCGAAATGGACGTGAGTTGCTCGATTTGCGGGGGCAAAGGCTGCAATGTGTGTAAATACAGTGGCTGGCTCGAAATTCTGGGTTGCGGAATGGTTGACCCCAACGTTTTGGAAGCCTGCAATATCGACAGTAAAAAATACACCGGGTTTGCTTTCGGAATGGGGATTGAGCGCATTACCATGCTCCGCTACGGAATCAAGGACATCCGCCACTTCTTCGAAAACGATGTTCGGTTTCTGAAGCAGTTTGAATCGGCGATGTAACGTAGATTTTTCAACAAACCATATAAACGCTTGTGTGTCAACAAGAATTCGCATTACATGTATTCTTTGAAATCATCAATCGGGTCATTAAATCCGGTGTTTATTGTAAAAACACCCCTCATGCATCCTGCTTTCGGATGAACTTTTGATTTTCCGGATTTATGTTTCTGAATCAGAAATTCCACATAATCAGATACCTCATCCTGCACCGACTTCGGTAATACAGAAATCCTTGTATATAATGCCGTATTTGTCATGGTCTCACCTTTCATAATAATTGAACCAAAAATACCAATAAAAATCCTTTCCCAAAATTTTTTTATTTGTCTCTATTTCTGAAATTTTTTATTTACCCCGCCAGCACTTTTTCAATTAAATTCAGTTCCTCATCCGAAAAGCTCAGATTCTTCAAAGTCTCCACATTATCGTCGATTTGTTTTACCGAACTTGCGCCAATCAGCACCGAGGTTATGCGTTTATCTTTCAGCACCCATGCCAGTGCCATTTGTGCCAGCGACTGTCCGCGATTTTTGGCGATATCGTTCAGTTTTACAATTTTGTCGTGGGCCGAATCAACATGTTCTTTTTTCAGGAAAACTTCGCGTGTGGCGCGGCTTCCTTCCGGGATTCCTTTCAGATATCGATCGGTTAAAAGGCCCTGTGCCAGAGGCGAAAACGGAATGCACCCGATTCCTTCTTCTTCCAGGACATCCATCAATTCATCTTCAACCCAACGAACAAACATCGAATATTTGGGTTGGTGAATCAGGCAGGGAGTTCCCAGTTCTTTCAAAATCCGCGCTGCTTCGCGTGTCATATCTGCCGGGTAATTCGAAATGGCGGCATATAAAGCTTTTCCCGAACGCACTGCCTGATCTAACGCCATCATGGTTTCCTCAATTGGCGTATCTGGGTCGGGGCGGTGAGAATAGAAAATATCGACATACTCCAACCCCATTCGTTTCAAACTCTGATCGAGGCTCGAAAGCACATATTTGCGGCTGCCCCATTCACCATAAGGTCCGGGCCACATCAGGTACCCCGCTTTGGTCGAAATAATCAGTTCGTCGCGGTAAGCGCCGAAATCCTGTTTCAGAATTTTGCCAAAATTCTCTTCTGCCGATCCGGGAGGCGGGCCGTAATTATTGGCGAGGTCGAAATGGGTGATCCCCAAATCGAAAGCGCGGTGCAGCATGGCGCGGCCATTTTCAATGGTATCGATATCGCCGAAGTTGTGCCACAGTCCCAGCGAAACTGCCGGAAGTTTCAGCCCCCACTTTCCACAGCGGTTGTATTTCATGGTGTCGTAGCGGTTTTCGTTTGCAATGGTTGTCATGTCAGTATAAATTTTGGTTTATTTAAAAATCGTTTTTCATTCTGCCTGAAAGGTATCTTTTTTTCAGGAGTTGCACAAAACAGGTTTGAAAAAATCCTTCATTTGTTAATATTGACGTTTCTATTTGCTTTTCTATTTTAAATTTGTTGAAAAATATGTGTTTATGAAGAAAATTGAGGATGCAAAGGACGATTTGACCGATCTTATCTTTCAGCATACCGAACGGCTGAAGGAATTGCAGGGAATAAACAGAACTGTTGCCCTGCTGAACCAGAACAAGCCGCTCGATGAGTCGCTGCAGGAGATTTGCAGCCTTATTCCGCAGGCTTATCAATATCCCGAGCATACCTGCGTGCGAATTACTTTCGACAACAATACGTTTGTTAGCAAAAACTTTAATGAAACTCCCTGGAAACAAAGTCAGTCGTTTGAAATTACGGGCGAAAAAAATGGATCAATCGAGGTTTTTTACCTGAAAGAGTTTCCCGAACTCGATGAAGGCCCGTTTATGAAAGAGGAACGCAACCTCATCGATAATTTTGCCAGTATTATTTCGGGTTCGCTTACCAGGGATTTGCTCCGGAAACTGGTGACCGACAACAGCGAAAGGCTGAAAGAACTTCGCGGGATTAACCAGATCGCGAACATTTTGAAACAGGAACGCAACCTTGAAGACGCCTTAAAAGAGATTTGCAACACACTGCCCGGGGCATGGCAATATCCTGAATATACCGCAGCCCGCATAATTTACGACAACCAGGTTTACACTTCCAGTTTTTTCTATAAAACACGCTGGGTTTTGCGACAGACTTTCGAAACGCAAACCGGGAAAAAAGGGATCATCGAAGTCTACTACCTGAAAGATTTTCCGATGCTTGACGAAGGCCCTTTCCTGAAAGAAGAACGAAACCTGATTGATAACCTTGCCGACATTATATCGGGTATTGCTGCCAAGAAACTGCTCCTCAATCTGGTTGCCGATAATACCGAACGGCTGAAGGAACTGGATGCAATTAACAAAACCACGGCAATTATATCTGCCGGAAAACCGGTGGGAGAGACATTGCAGGAAATTTGCGATATTTTGCCGGCCTCGTGGCAATATCCCGAACAAACTGTGGCGCGTATCACTTATGAAGATATTGTGGCAGTCAGCCGTCCTTTTCAGGAAACAATATGGCGACAGGTGGAATCGTTTGTCACCATTGATAATAAAAAGGGTTGGATCGAAATATTTTACCTCGAAGAGTTTCCAAAACTGTATGAAGGCCCGTTTATGAAAGAGGAACGCAACCTGATTGTGAACATTGCACAACTGATTGCCGGGTACATGAACAATAATATTGGGCGCGATGTACTTGACAAACGTGAAATTGTCAAAAATCCGGAGCATAAAACCAACGAATACCGGGAATCGCTGATTAAGAAAAGCAAGCCCCTGCAGCAATATTTCAACCAGCAAACCCTCGATAAATACATTTACCTTGATATGATGAAGTACAAGGTAAAGGAAATCCTCTTTGTTGCCACCTTTTACGACGCCTTTATCCTTGAAAACGAAGATGCTTTTTTCGAGCGGTTTATGGGCGAAATTTATCAGTACAGCCTTTTTTCGCTGCCCCGTATTACCGCAGTTACTTCCGACGAACAGGCGCTGTACCTGGCAGAGACATCAAAATTCGACTTTGCCATTCTCACGGTCGGAGAAGACGTGAAAGCGCCGGTAGAGCTGGCAAAACGAATTAAAGAGCTCGTTCCCGAACTGAAAGTTTTCCTGTTGCTCAATAAAAAAGGGAATGTAAAATATTTTGAGACTTTGGTCAGTACCTCAAAATTTGTCGATAAACTATATATCTGGCATGGCGATTCGCAAATATTTTTTGCCATTGTAAAATCCATCGAAGACCGCATTAATGTTGAAAACGACACTGCTGTCGGGCTGGTAAGGGTGATCCTTTTAATCGAAGACTCGCCGCAGTATTATTCAAAATACCTCTCCATACTGTACTCCATCGTTTTCGGGCACATTCAGAAAATTATTGCAGCAGAGAAAAACGAGCTCGATAAAATATCAAAAATACGTTCGCGCCCCAAAATCCTGCTGGCAACCAACTACGAAGAGGCTGTTTTCATTTACAACAAGTACCGCAATTTTATGCAGTGTGTTATTACCGATGTCGAATTTGAAAAAAACGGGGTCATTAACAAGAGCGCGGGCCTGGCTTTTTTAAAGTACGTAAAGTCGCAGGACAGTGAATTGCCGGCCTTGCTGCAATCGTCGGACAAGAAAAATGCGGCAAAAGCCAAAAACCTCGGAGTCGGGTTTATCGACAAAACCTCGGAGAACCTCTCCAATGAGTTAATGAATTTCGTTATCGACAATATCGGGTTTGGCGATTTTGTTTTCCGCGACGAAAACAATACAAGAATAGCAGTTGCCCACAACCTGCGCGAATTTGAAACCCAGATACTTACCATACCGGGCGAATCGTTGCTTTATCACGGGCGGAAAAACCATTTCTCGTTTTGGCTGATGGCCCGCGGCGAAATTCACATCGCCAAGATTCTCAACCCCATTAAAACAATGGAAAACGAAGATCAGGAAAAAGTTAGGAAGTTACTCTTAAAAACCATCGACAAAGCCCGCGAGGACAAGAAACGGGGAAAAGTGCTCAGTTTCGACGAATCGTTTGATTTTACCGAGAAAAACATTGTTACCCTGGCCAGCGGATCGCTTGGCGGAAAGGGCCGAGGCCTGGCTTTTATCAATACAATGATTTACAACCTCGATTTTTCAGCATACACGAAAGAAATCAATATCCGCACCCCAATTACCGCTATTATCGGCACCGATGAGTTTGTTACTTTTATGAACCGCAACGATTTGTTCGATAAGATTTACAAAGAGAAAGATTACGAAAAAACAAAATCGCTTTTTATTGATGGACAATTGAGCCATAAACTCATTAAACGGCTGAAAGTGTTTATTGCGCAAATTAAAACGCCCATAGCAGTAAGGTCGTCGAGCCTTTTCGAGGATTCGCTGTCGCATCCGTTTGCCGGAATTTTCGATACCTATATGATTCCGAACAACCAGCCAACCGAAGAGGAGCGGCTTGAATCTGTGGTTACCGCCATCAAACTGGTATTTGCATCGGTTTTCTCACACCAGGCCAGAACCTATTACAAAGCAGTTCACCACCGCATCGAAGAGGAAAAAATGGCTGTTGTGCTGCAGGAACTCGTTGGCGACGGACATGATAAATACTACTATCCGCATATTAGCGGCATCGCGCAGAGTTTCAATTTTTACCCGGTTTCCCACATGACCCCCGATGATGGTTTTGCAGTAATCGCGATGGGGCTGGGAACTTATGTTGTTGGAGGTGGCCGTTCGTTCAGGTTTTCGCCGAAATACCCGCAAACCGATGTTATTTCGCTGAAAGACCTGCTGAAAACAACGCAGGTAAAGTTTTTCGCTGTCGATATGAGCATTAAAAACATCGATTACATGAAACACGGCGACAAGGCTGCACTTGTTTCGCTCGATATTTCGGAAGCTGAAAAGCACGATACAATCAGGCATTGTGTTTCGGTGTACAACCCAAATAACGATTGCCTTATGCCGGGAACCGACGCAAAAGGGCCCAGGGTGATGAACTTTGCCAATATACTGAACTACAACCATATCCCGCTGAGCCAGACCATCGAGGTTATTCTGAAGACAGTAAAAGAAGCGCTTGGCACCCCTGTTGAAATTGAGTTTGCCGTTGACCTGAACAAGGATGAAAACGGGAAGGCTTCGTTTTATTTACTACAGATAAAACCGCTGGTGGGCAACCAGTTGAGTTTCGATATCGATCCGAAACAGATTGATCAGGAAAAAGTAATACTGTACAGCGAAGCAAGCATGGGAAACGGAAAAATCGACAATATTACCGATGTAATTTTTATGGACATCGACCAGTTCAACAAACTCCGCACACTCGAGATGGCCGAGGAGATTGAATTTCTGAACTCGATGATGCTGAAGCAAAACCGGCAATACATTCTTATCGGCCCGGGGCGCTGGGGCACGCAGGACAAAAGTGTGGGAATACCGGTTACCTGGCCGCAAATATGCAATGCCAAAATTATTGTCGAACTGGGACTGCCCGATTTTCCGCTCGATGCATCGCTGGGGTCGCATTTTTTCCATAACGTAACGTCAATGAATATCGGTTATTTCTCGGTCCAGCACGGGCACCAGTCAAATTTTTTGCGTTGGGAAAAACTGAATGGAAAGCTGATGGTACACCGCACAAAATATTTTAAACACATCCGCTTTGCAAAACCGGTCACCATTTTAATGGATGGCCGTAAACGAAAGGCAATTATTTTAGAAAATCAGGAACAATGATTTCGGTAGCAATTATTGATTTATACAACCCTTTGATGCTCGAAAGCCTGGCAGCGCTTCTTTCGGCGAATGATGAAATTACCATTACAGGGCAGTTTAGCACCATTGGCGATTTTATGAAAGAGTCGCGTGTTTTAACGATTAATGTGCTGATTATCAATATTTACAAAGTACACGCCGAAGAAATTGAACTGATTAAAAAAATCAGCAAAGAGATGTCGGATATCAAAGTATTGGTAATATCGATTGACATGCAGGAAAGTGTGGTTTTCGAATCGATTAAGGCAGGGGCGAAGGGCTACCTCACCAAACAGGATCAGGGCAGCGATGTGCTGATGGCGATCTATTCGCTCCGCAACGGCTACGATTATTACAACAAATCGATTTCAACTATACTGCTGAACAAATACATCAGTTCGATGGGTGACGAAGAACGCGGAAAAACCAATGTTCCGGGCAACCTCAGCAAACGCGAAATCGAAATTATCAAATTCTGGGGCAATGGCATGTCGAACAAGGAGATGGCCGACAAGCTGTTTATCAGTTTGCGTACAGTTGAGTCGCATAAAAACCACATTATGCAAAAGCTGAACTTCAAAACCAACATCGATTTGCTGAAATTCGCGATAAGGAACAATTTAATTAATGTTTGAGTTTTTCCACAATTCACAGATTTCATTAATGATAATCCTTACACTTAGAATCCTTCCAGAATATCAATTCGTTTACCCCCGATCCGTCAACTGACGGAAGCGAATTGATTGTCCCTGCTCCTCTAGGGTAGGGGTAACCGGGGGAAATCCATTTGCAAACTGCCACCCCGCGGCTAAATCCGCACCCCTCCTCGCCGGGATACTTTTTTATTCGTTATTCGTTATTTCTTATTTTCTTGGATTCTTGGATTCTTATAATTAATATTTGTGTATAAACAGTAGCCTGGGCAGGAGGGGAAATGGGCGCCTGGAAAAATTTGGAATTACTACTTCCTGTCATTCCGGGAGTTCACCCAATTTTATTGGGCATAATGAGTTGATGACAGAAAGATGCCGAAATGAATTCGGCATGACGTTCTAACAGCATTCATTATTAGAACGTCACCATGAACTTGTTTCAGGGTCTTTGAAATAAAATCTGTCATTAATAATCCGTCAGTGAAAACAGAAGGAACGGTACTCTATCCAAATCACTCAATCACCCACTCCCTCATTTCCCCTTCCTCCCCATTCACGCACTCACCCATTCCCGCATTTCTCCCCCATTCACGCATTCACGCAGTCCCGCAGTCTTCCTCCACTCTTAACATTAATTTAAAACCCGCCCCAAAATCCTTCCGTGAAACACGGAATTTTGCATCAGACTTCACTTTTACAACCCGTTCAACCAATAATGTTCCCTATTTTTAATTCCGAAAAAAGTGTTTTCCGGTCGTAACCCGGCGAAACAAGCGAGAAAAACAAAATCATTAACATTTAATTTTAATATCATGTCGAATGCATTCGCAGTAAAAGTAAACGATTTCATGGCGAAACTGATTGCCAGAAATCCCAATGAGCTTGAGTTCCACCAGGCAGTTCAGGAAGTTGTTGAGTCGGTAATGCCGTTTATCGAGCAGAACCCGCACTACAAACAGGCAAAAATCCTCGAAAGGGCATCGGAGCCCGAACGTGTAATCATGTTCCGTGTCCCTTGGCAGGACGACAAAGGCGAAATCCATATCAACAAAGGCTACCGCATCGAAATGAGCAGCGTTATTGGCCCGTACAAAGGCGGTTTGCGTTTCCACCCGACCGTAAACCTGGGTGTGCTGAAATTCCTTGCGTTCGAGCAGGTTTTTAAAAACAGCCTCACCACGCTGCCCATGGGCGGTGGAAAAGGTGGTTCCGATTTCGACCCGAAAGGAAAATCGAACAACGAGGTAATGCGTTTCTGCCAGAGTTTTATGACTGAGCTGCAACGCCACATCGGCCCGAACACCGACGTTCCGGCGGGCGACATTGGCGTTGGCGGACGCGAAATTGGCTACATGTTTGGCCAGTATAAAAGGATTCGCAACGAATTCACCGGCGTGCTTACCGGAAAAGGGATAGAGTGGGGCGGAAGTTTGATACGGCCCGAAGCTACCGGTTACGGAACCGTTTATTTTGCCGAAGAGATGCTGAAAATGCGCGGCATGGACCTGAAAGGCAAAGTTGTTACTGTTTCCGGCTCGGGAAATGTGGCGCAGTATGCCGTCGAAAAAGTAAATATGTTAGGCGGGAAAGTGGTAACCCTCTCCGATTCGAACGGGTACATTTACGATGCCGATGGTATCAACGATGATAAGCTGGCTTATGTTCTCGACCTGAAAAATGTAAAACGTGGCCGTATTCAGGAGTATTGCGATAAATATCCAAAGGCTAAGTTTGTTGAGGGAGAGCGTCCGTGGGGCGTGAAATGCGATATTGCCCTGCCTTGCGCCACCCAGAACGAACTGAACGAAGAGGAAGCCAAAACATTGGTTAAAAACGGATGTTACCTGGTGGCCGAAGGCGCCAATATGCCATCGACCCCC
Organism: uncultured Prolixibacteraceae bacterium; assembly: GCA_947085485.1. Taxonomy (GTDB): domain Bacteria; phylum Bacteroidota; class Bacteroidia; order Bacteroidales; family Prolixibacteraceae; genus Draconibacterium. The sequence continues at coordinate 6,423 of CAMTWS010000002.1, read as the reverse complement.
GAAGCGGTTGAAGTATTTTTGAACGCAAAAATCATGTATGCACCGGGGAAAGCTTCCAATGCGGGCGGTGTGGCCACATCGGGCCTCGAAATGACCCAGAATTCAATGCGTTTGCCATGGTCGCGCGAGGAGGTCGATGCCCGCCTTCACCAGATTATGAAAGACATTCACAGCGCCTGCGTTAAATATGGCACCGAAGGCAACTACATTAACTATGTTAAGGGCGCCAACATTGGCGGTTTTATTAAAGTTGCCGATGCAATGATTGCCCAGGGACTGGTATAAAATCCAATTAAGTTCAAATATTTTAGGGCCCTGCCTGGTTTATTCCGGGCGGGGCTTTTTTGTTTTTTTTCCCGGAGTATAATAAAATTCAACCGACCCCGGTTTTGTCCAATAGATTTTTTAGAAACATATTGTTTGGATAATGGCTTCATCCACCTCCCGGGCATAGGGAAGCACCCGAAGGGGTAGGCAGAGGTGGAAAAGCGGCTTTTTATGCGCAGAAATACGCATAAAAATTGCGTAAATCACGCTTGTTTTAAACTCAATTTATTTCCTGCTTTGCTTTTGGATACAATACTTTAACTAACATCAAAATTTAATAATTATGGTTTTTAATGAATTATCTCAAAAAACAAAAGCGCGGTGCTTTTTAATTGCAGTATTTTTAATTCATAATCATGTAATTGGTCAGGATAAAAAGAAACAATTACCTAAAGACACTGCACGAGTAGAGTTAAATACTCCAATAGTTCAAAGTTCAAGTTCAGGAAGCCCGGTCACCATCCCTGATTTTATGATAACCCCACCAACGCCATCGGCAGCACAAACAAACTGCAATACAACGGCAAAGAATTACAGTATGACTATAATTTGTACTGGTACGATTACGGAGCAAGGTTTTATGACCCGATGTTGGGTAGGAGGCATACTGTTGACCCGAAAGCAGAAATGATGCCTGATTTTTCCCCTTATAGTTATTGTCTTAATAATCCACAAAATCATATTGACCCAGATGGTCAAATTCCGCTACCTATTATTACTGGTGCAATTGGGGGTGTAGTTGGTGGACTTGTTGCTGGAAGAATATCAGCAATTAGAGGAGGAAGTTGGAAAGATGTTGGTAAAGCTGCTGCGGGTGGTTTTGTTGGTGGATTTATTGCTGGCTCTGGTGCGGGATTAATTGCTGGTACAGCGGGTATAACAACTGCTGGGCGTTAGGGATTACGGCTACTGCTGGAGGTGTTAGTGGAGCCGCTACAAGTCTCACGACTCAGGGTATTGAAATTGCCACAGGTGAGCGAACTGGTATTGATGGAATGGAGGTTGTTACTGATGCATTAATAGGCATACCATCCAATTTAATTGGTGGTTCAGTTACGAATGCTGCTACAAGTCAAATTAAAAAAGAAGCTACCGGACAAATTTTAGAAGCAACACAGAAAACAGCAACAAAGGAGTTCCAAAATACGATAAAAAAGGAATTGCGTCAGAATACAATGTTATCCAAAAAGCAGATTAACCAAATTGCAAAAGAGACTATAAAAGCTATCAATCAAAATAAGGCTGCTGAAATAAATGCTGTTAAAGTCACTTTGCAAGGTGCAACTGTGGTAGGTGTGGAAACTATTATGCAAACAACAACTAATGCAGTAGATGAAAGGGTTGGAGAATGAAAACTGGAATAAAGGATAAATCACTTGCAAAGGCGGTGTTGATTGTATTATTAGCCTTTTTGTGTTATCTATTTTATGTGTTTATTCCTATTTGGTTATATGCTGTCGCTAATTCAGAAGGAACAGCAAAAGTTATTTCACTTTCTGAAAAAGAATTAGTTTATTCGTATTATAATAGTTACAAGGATGAAGAGATAAAGCTCAAACGAGATATAAACAAAGTGTCTTATTTTCAGAAATTGAAAGAAGCAGATGAGTTTAGAATCCGATATTCAAAGGCTTTCTCTGGGTATGTTATTTTTGTTGGTATAGACAAAACAACACCTATTTCTATGACTTTAATTGTAACATGTTTGACGTTAATATCTATATGGCTTTATATATTAGTTTTAAAGGGAAAAATCTCGCTTAAGACATTATTAGGAATTAAATAACCAAAAGCCCGGACTTACCGGGCTTTTGGTTATAATGCAGCAACGTTTTTCTGGAAAAAATCCTTGAAATTATTTTTGCTAAACATTAGGTATGAATGAGCTAAAAATAATTTGCAACTACTTAATTTTTAACTACATTAACACTAAAATCAATCAGATGAGCACTGAACCTTAAAAAAATCTTTCATTTACAGTCAGGGGGAGGTGGATTAAAATATTTTTTATACCGAACAAAAATTAAAGTTCATCCGATGCCGGAACCAGGCGGGCTTTCAAATCAGGGTTTTTCATATCTTTATCTAACGGGAACATGGGGCGGTTGATCCGTTTGTAACCCAGGCGCTCCAAATCCTGATCCACGCCACCGGGTGTTTGTGCCATAATCCATCCGGCGCGCATATCGTAAAGTTCGGGAACAAGGTAACCGATTTTTACCACCACAATATCCGTTTCGCGCGGGTTCAGCCCTAACTGTGTGAAATCTTTTTCGTAATGATACGGCTTGCGTTTTTTGGTAACTATCACTTCCACGCTGCCCACCTGCACTACCACTTCGGTTTCGGCGTCGGGATCGCCGCTAAAAATGGCCTTAACCGTTCCGCTCAGTTTCACGGGAGGCGCATACCGTGCATCCACAACAGCTCCGGCGTATCCTTCCACTTTACCGCCCACACCGGCCGCAATGGCTTTATCGACAAAGCCGGACCCCGGTAACGAAGCATAAATCAGCGAAGGCCCATTTTCGGTTTTAAACTCTGGGCGGGCGAGTATTTCGGTTAAAGTCCATGTAACATCGCCGGCGCCTCCGGCGGTGGGATTATCGCCCATATCGCTAATGATAAACGGGCGTACTTTACTGACCAATGCCATATCGAGGCACTCGTTGAGCGGCGCCACCGGCGCCACAAATTCAAACTCGTTTCTCACGTTCCAGAAAGCGGTGGCCAACTCTTCGGCAGTATGGGCCACTGTTTCCTTATTGTCGCCGGTAACCATCACCACGCCCTGGTTGCGCGGCTCGTCGGCCCAGGCATAACCAATCCAGATGGCGGCGTCAATCACCCCCTCCTGCGCGGCGGCGGGCGCAACGCGGGCATACAGGCTTTTACCCGGTTCAATGCGGGTGCTGGTTTTTTCGCCGGGCAGTAAAATGGGCACCGGAATCCAGGCTTTGTATGCCGGTTTTCCCTTTCCGCTCTCCAGCCTGTCGAGCAGGTTTTCAAGCGCGCGTTGTTTCGATTCGGAAGCATCATCGTGCGGGGCCAGGCGGTAGCAGGTAATCAGGTCGGTGTTTTGGGCAAGCCGCCAGCTTACGTTGCCATGCAGGTCCATCGATGTCGAAATAACGGTTTTCGTGCCCACTACCTCGCGGATGCGGATAATAAAATCGCCCTCCGGATCGTCGAGCCCCACCACGCTCATGGCCCCGTGGATATCGAAAAAGAGGCCGTCGTAGGGCAGATTATTTTTAAGGCTGTCGAGCGTTTCGGTTACCAGCGATTCGTAGGCTTCGCGGGTGACAATGCCGCCGGGGATGGCATGGCCGCGCAATGCCGGGAACCAAACAGCGCGTTTGCGGTTGGCGGAGCCGGGCGACAGAAACGGGTAGTAGGTAAAAACCTCAGCGCCGCGCCGGGTGCGGAAAGCCTCAACCCCACTTTGTGCCGGTGAAAAGGTGCTCGACTCGATGGCCAACCCGCAAATGGCAACCCTCGGAAGTTCGTTAGCCTGTTTTTTGTTGTTCCAGGCGCAGCCAAACAGGAAAACCATTGGAAGTAAAAGGGTGCTGAAAAGTAATTTATTCATTTTATTTTGTTTTATTGAAAATAATTGAAAGGTAAATATAAAGGATTTTGTTGCCTAAAATTATTTTTTATTTCAACCACCCCGGCCTGAGTAAATTTGAAGTTCACATTTTATTTTTAATTCCAAACATGTATAAAACAGTTTCTCCTCCTGGCCAGGAGGAGTACCCGAGGAACGAGGGGGAGGTGGTTGAAACAATTAATAAAAATCCATTCAACCCTGTTTTACTCTTCAAGTATAATCTGGTAAACAACAACATCGAGCAGGCGGTTAAACTTCTCGCCTACTTTCCTGAAATGGGCGCATTTTTCGTATCCGCATTTTTCGAACAGGCGAACGCTTTGATGGTTCTCTGCCGTGATGACGCCAACCAGCACGCTGATTCCGTTTTCGCGGGCAACGGTTTCCAGTTTTTCAAGTGTTTGTGTTCCTATCCCTTTTCCCGTGAAACCGGGTAATCTTTGTCCTTCAGTTCAATCCATTCCACACTCATGGTTTATTGCGCTGCTTTTTTACAAACTTACAAAAGTTGGTGGCCATTTCAAGTGGGGTTGACATTAACATCGGCACTCTACTCCTCCTCGTTTCCGGGCGGGGGATTCGTTGTTCGGGAGTTTGCAACTCATTTTTGCAGGCTGTTATTTTTATCGTTAAAAACGACTAACAGCTTAATGCAGCCGGGGCGAACAGGGGAAGCGCTTATTCATTTTCCGCAAAGCCGGAAAGTGGTGGGGAAAATTGTAGAGGAGAATTTTAGTTATACCCGAATTTTTTAAGGTGTTCGTACAGGCTGTAACAACGAGGGAAATAATTTTTCGTTGCCGGGCAGATAAATTGCCCGGTTTTCGTATTGGCGGATTCCTGAATTGGGGTTGAAATCTTTGAGTTTTGGATGAACGAGGACTTTGTAGTTATCGGAAACGGCAATTATCTAACGGTCGAAAGCTCGATGAAAATTGGGTGATAATGCCCGCCAATTTCCCCGGCTGCTGCTCGATTGTATCGCGCTCCTTTACCTACTTGCTTATAAACCACACGATGCAATCGTGCGGTAGCGGGGGGATATTTTGTTGGAGCACGGTTTAAAGAGAGGATATTTTGGAGTGGTGAAATCATCCTAAAAATCTTTCTTCCAAATGTTTTTCCAAGAAATTACTATCTGGTAAAAATCGAACGGGTAAATTCAATTCTTTGTTATGATAGCTGCTAAAATAGATTTGTACAAAATTATCTTTATATCTTAAAAATTCAGAACAAATCAATACTTTAAAATCCTTATTAATTGCCATATAACCATTTTCAAATGCTTTATCATGAAGATTGTTTAGTAAAATTCCATTTTGAGGATTCAAGCGATTTTCCTTATCAATTGACCATGGAATAATATGGCATGCAATTAAAAAACTCAAATTATTAAATCCTGTTACTGCACACTTTTGATTATAATTTGCAATCACAATTTGCCGAAAAACGTTTTGATTAACTCGTGTTTTAACTTCCCGAATTTTTGTTTCACCTTGAAGGTTTTCGGTTCCTTCCAAAATGCTATTATACTTTTTCTCGATTGAAGTATCTTGGAGTTTAGCGAGAATTTTTTCACTTTCAAAAATCAACTCTTCCTTATTGTCATTGAATTCATCCCAAATGGGTTCTACCTGTTTTTTACCATGTGGTAAACCTCCAACTCCTCTTTCTTTGTGGTATGGATCAACTGAGGCAAAATTGCTTAACCTCATCGCAATAGCACTTGGAGTGCGATTAATTAATGTAGCCAATTCAATTACTTCCTTATTTCCATTATGAAATTTACCAAAAGGAATTTTTAAATAGAGATTGAAAGTCAAAATTAGTTCTTCTCTGGTACAGTTATTATTTGCCATTTTGATGGAATTTGTTGATTTCGTTCAAAATTAGAAATATTTAGGATAGATTTTGCAAGTTCAGTTGTCCTTGAAAGTTTTGGATTAACGCAACCTCGATTTGGTGATAGAATTTAACAGTTGTGCAAATTTGAATGCATTATCTTTTGTTGGCAAATCAGCAACACATTTCAATCCACCGTTTAATTGATGAAGATAAACACTCCAAAATGTTTCTTTACCTTCATTTACAACATCACAAAAGCCATTTTCATCTTCGAAAACTGGATGAATTTCAATATCATTCCAATTTGATTCTGCTTCTTCTGGAATAAATTTCAAGACTGAGATAGATTCCTTCTTTTTAGGTTTCAATTTCAGCTTAAATCTAAACTTCATTTCAAGTTTCATAATACAAAAATATCGTTTGGATTGTTTCAAGTCAACGGACTATGAGTAACATACTACAAGAACTTGTAACCGCTGGCAAACAAAAACTTCCGCACCAGCATTTCGGGTTTTGTGTTTTTCCCTTTTATGCGGCTCATGTTGTAAGAGCGGGTTTCGGTGTTGTGTACGTCGGCCATGCCGTAGAGTTTAAAGTTTGAGTCTGCTCCGAAAAGTCCTTTGACCCCCTAACCCCCA
>CAMTWS010000001.1:0-10833 GCA_947085485.1 uncultured Prolixibacteraceae bacterium | reverse complement strand
ATATTTATGAAATACTGGCTTTTACACATTTTGATGGTAATTAATTTGCCAATAAAATTACAGAAAAAAGCGGAAATTTACCCCAGCCTTAATGAACCCCCCAGCGGGGGGCAGGGGGGCTTTACCCAACAAAATTATATCCCAGCCCGTTTACCGTTGATTTTACTTTTTCGAGGTTGATATCAGAGCCGGTAATTTTTACTGAGTTGCTTTTATTGTCGGCAACCACATTTGTTTTTCTTATTTATTATTGAATAAAAATAACCCCCAATTATTGAAAACACCAGTAAAAGTGCCGATCCCAACTCCAACTATTTAGGAAGCATTTCATGGTCTTCGCCGTTTCCATGATTGTGGACAATTTTGCTTAGAATAAAATCGGCTGGGATCAACCAGTTTATCAGCAATCCAAAAACAATTGCACCAATCGAAATTGTTGCCAGATAAATATACAACGATTTTCGCCCCATTGTCTTTCCCAAAACTGCAATTGTTGTAACATTGGTAGCCGGTCCGGCCATTAAAAACACAAGTGCTGCGCCCGGCGAAACACCTTTCATGAGCAAAACAGCCGCAATTGGGATTGAACCTGTTGCACAAATATAAATCGGGACTGAAGCCGCCAGAACCACCAAAATTTCAATTAATCCCAATCCTTTAAACGAACTAAAGAAATCGTTTGGCAATACCACCGAAATTAGTGCTGCCACAAAAAAACCCATAATCAGCCATTTGGCAATGTCCTGCAAAAGTTCGACAAAAGCATAATCGGCTGCTCTAACCAAAGCATGCCTTTTATCTTTGGTTTTTGTCTCCTTTCCGGTGTAGAAATCAATATTTCGGGTTGAACTTGTTTTTCCCAAAGAGCCTGCGTCGATTTTAAAACCTGCAAACGGTGAGGCTTTTTTAACCGGCTTTTCTTTGATAAAAATATTGGTCAGAACACCTCCTGCAACACCTGTAAAAAACGCCACAAATGGCCGAAGTATGGCAAAAGGCCAACCCAGCATCGAGTAGGTAGCAAAAATAGAATCGACGCCGGTTTGCGGGGTTGAAATCAGAAATGAATTGGTGGCACCTTTTGAAGCCCCGTTTTTTTTAAACTTTTTCTAACTGAAACAACGGAAATGAAAACAGGTTTAAAAGAGTTTTAATTTCAGATTCAGGTGAATTCAATTTTAACTCATTTAAGATCGGCGATTCGCCCGCCTGAACTCGGGCAGGGAAATCGCCGCACCCGGAAAGAATGCACAACGATTACTCCGTTTTATCAACATAAAGTTGAGTGGTTTCAACCTTAGTAACAATAATGTTTACGTCCTTATCGATAAAGCCGTTTAAAGCCACCGCATCAAAAACTTCGCCTTCGATAAGAACTTTTCCGGCCGGACGCAGAACTGATTTTGAAACACCTGTTTTTCCCTTCAAAGCAAACATTCCGGTTTCGATGCAGACAAAACCTTCGCTAACATTTTGAACCGATTTCAACGATAAATTCCTGAATGCGCCTGTGTTTGATGAAAACAATTTATTTCCAAGGTAAAGTGAAAGCACAAATCCACCAAAAACTCCAATAACAACAGTTGTTACTGCCACACCAACAGTTGCAATTTCAACGCCTTCGAAATCGAAATTTACATTATTGATAAGGCTTAACACAAGGCTGACAAACATCAACACTATTCCGGAAATACCGGCAACCCCAAACCCGGGAATTACAAATATTTCTACTACCACCAAAATCACCCCGATAATAAATACAAGGATTTCCCAATGTGCCGCGAGCCCTTCAAGATATAACGGCGCAAAATAGGCCACTGCTGCCAAAATTGCCACTCCCAGCGGAAACCCGATTCCGGGCGACTGCATTTCGAAATAAATACCACCGATAATTGCCATAATTAACAAACCTGAAATCATCGGGTGCACCAAAAACCCAATGATTCGTTCAATCCATGTTGGTTTGTATTCCACAATTTTATATTCTTCTATTCCAACTTTTTTCAACACTTCACGAATGTTTTCCGCAATTCCCTCGCAATAACCATTTTCTATGGCTTCGACCGGGGTAAAAGTCAACACTTTCCCTGTGTCGATAATACCTTCAATAAAAACAGAAGGATCAACCATTGCTTCCGCAATCCGCGGGTCGCGGCGCCATTTGTAAATTGTATCCTTACCCGTAATTATGATGTCCTTACCTTTTGCTTCGGCGGTAGAACGCATGGTCGATCGCATGTAACTCTGGTATTTGTCGGGCATGGCCACACCGGTTTGGTTGACCACGGTTGCAGCGCCAATGCTGCCGCCCGAACGCATATAAATGCTGTCGCAGGCAATCGAAATCAGCGCCCCGGCCGATGCGGCGTTGTTATCGATAAAAACATACACCGGAATTGGGCTTTGGAGAATTTTTGTGCGAATCGAATCGGCATCCACGACTGTTCCGCCATAAGTATTCATGTGGATTAGAAAAATATCGGCTTTAAGTGAATCTGCCGCATCAAAAGCTTGTTTTGTCTGTCGCCAGGTTGCTTTTGTAATTTCCTGCTTGATGTTGAGTTTATATACCAGTTTCTCTTTTGTTTCCTGTGCAACTGCTGCAACCGAAACAAATAACAAAAGCAAAAGCAAGTTGTATTTTAATATCTTTTTCATTTCATTTCATTTCAACAAGTTCGAGTTTTCGGGCCAGTTCCAAAAATTTTTTCATGCCGTCCCTTTTTTCATTATCGAGTTCAAAGCTAATATTTTGGGCGAAATAATCAGCGATATCCACCTTTGGATAATTATATTGTTCCATCCCGATAATTTCAGCCATATTTTCGATACCAAAAGAAAGCGCACCGTTAAATGCAGTTTCAAATGATTTTGTAACCTTTTTATTTGCTGCCCAAACTGCAAATACAAACGGAAGATGCGTAAAATCGTACCACTCTTCGCTCAAATCGTAGCTGAACCTGAAATTATTTTCAATATCGAAAACCCTGTCGCCGATAACAACACCGGCAGTTTTTCCTTTTATCGAACGATGTTGAAAACCGTTGCATGTATTTTCCCAGTTGAATGATTTTTTCCAGTAAAACTTTGCCAACACTTTTGCCAGCAACACCGAACTCCGCGACTGATAATCCATTAACACAGTTTCAACCTGTTCAAGCGGAACATCGGAAACCAGAACCACCGTTCTTACTTTTCCGACCGAACCAATGCAATAGTCGCCAATAATCTGGTAATCATTCAAATCCTCCAGCCCGGCAACCGGAATTAACCCAATATCGGCCAGGTTAAAAGCCAGTTTTGCCGCCACTTTCGAAGGAATATCGAGGCTCAAATCGATTTCTTTTGCTATCAAAGACTTGTTCAAACCATACAAAAATGGCTTGCTGTTTAAATATGAAACTATCGAAACACGTGTTTTTTCCATCTTTTTTATCTTTCTCGCAGTAATAAACACTTTTGCTTTCCAAAGGTTGGTTGCGAAGTTATAAATTATTCAAATTATGAAGTTTGAATAATATCATTCTTTTGAAAAACCCAAGTCCATCGATTTTGCTAAATTTGCACTTTATAAAAATAGAAAAACAATGGAAATAAATGCGCTAACAGCCATTTCGCCGGTTGATGGAAGATACAGCAAAAAAGTTGGAAATCTTTGGAAATATTTCAGCGAATTCGCTTTAATAAAATACAGGGTTTTTGTTGAAATAGAATATTTTATTGCGCTTTGCAATATTCCGCTACCTCAATTAACTGAAATCGCTACCAGTCAAATTACCGAACTTCGGAAAATAACTGAAAATTTTTCGATGGAAAATGCTGTTCGCGTTAAAGAAATTGAAAGTGTTACAAACCACGATGTTAAAGCGGTTGAGTATTTTATAAAAGAGGAGTTCGACAAACTGGGATTGGAAAAATACAAGGAGTTTATTCATTTCGCGCTCACTTCGCAGGATGCCAATAACACAGCCGTACCAAAATCGATTCAGGATGCGCTGGAATTTGAGTATTACCCGTTAATTGAGGAATTGATTGCCAAACTGGAAGAGTTGGCGCTGGAATGGAAAAACATACCAATGCTTGCCAAAACCCACGGCCAGCCGGCATCGCCAACAAAAGTTGGTAAAGAAATCAACGTTTTCATTGAAAGAATAGGGGTTCAGTTGGAACAATTGAAAGCGCTCCCCTGCCATGCTAAATTTGGCGGCGCCACAGGTAATTTCAATGCCCATTTTGTTGCTTATCCGAATATCGACTGGGAAGTTTTTGCCGACAAATTTTGTAATGATAATTTGGGGTTGGAACGTTCGAAATATACAACTCAAATTGCCCACTACGATAATTACAGCGCCATTTTCGACGCATTGAAGCGCATCAACAATATTATTCTCGACCTCGATCGCGATTTCTGGATGTACATTTCGATGGGTTATTTCAAACAAAAAATTAAAAAAGGCGAAGTAGGTTCGTCAACCATGCCACACAAAGTAAATCCAATCGATTTCGAAAACTCAGAAGGAAACATCGGGATTGCCAATGCCGGGTTCGGGCAGTTATCTTCAAAACTTCCGGTTTCGAGGTTGCAACGCGATCTGACAGATTCAACTGTAACCCGTTTTATTGGAGTTCCTTTCGGGCACACTATTATTGCTTTAAAATCGACACTAAAAGGGTTGAATAAATTATTGCTGAACGAACCCGTTATTGCAAAAGACTTGGAAGACAACTGGGTTGTGGTTGCCGAAGCAATTCAAACTATTTTACGTCGCGAATTTTACCCAAACCCTTACGAAACGTTAAAAGATTTAACCCGAAAGAACGAGGTTATCGACCTAAAATCGATTCACAATTTTATCGATGATTTAGACGTTAGTGATAGTGTTAAAACAGAGTTAAAACAAATTACGCCACAGAATTACACAGGCATTTTTTAATAACTACCGGTTTATGTTTTTGTCGTAGTTATTTACAATGAATATTTTATATCCATGAAGGATTTTTTCAAAATTTTAAAGCGGTTCATCCCTCCATACAAAAAGCAGTTAATCCTGAATTTCCTGTTTAACCTGCTTTCGGCGCTGTTCACCGTATTTTCCATGGCGCTGATGGCCCCGATCCTGGAAATCCTTTTCGGAATGGCGAAGGAAGTCAACAATCTTTTACCCTGGGCTGCAAATCTTAATGTTATCAAGCACAACCTGTATTACTACGTCACTCTTTTTAAGGATGCCAATGGAGCCGGGTTAACGCTTCTTTTCGTTGGGCTTTTTGTAATAATTGCCACAACTTTGAAAGTAGGGTTTGCCTACCTCGGCGCTTTCGAGGCGGTTTATATCCGCAACGGTGTGGTTAAAGATATGCGCGGGCAGATTTATGCCAAAATCATGAAACTGGCCCTCCCTTTCTTTTCAGAAGAAAGAAAAGGCGACATTATTTCGCGCATTACCGGCGATGTAACCGAAGTTGAAAACTCAATCATGTCGTCGCTTGACATGTTCCTGAAAAATCCGATAATCATCGTTGTTTTACTTGTTTCGATGCTCATTATGAGCCCAAGCCTGACCTTGTTTATTTTGTTGGTTTTGCCCTTTACCGGTTTTATCATTGGCCGCATTGGGAAATCGCTGAAAAAAATATCGCGCGAAGGCCAGGATAAAATGGGAATGATTTTAACAGTGGTAGAAGAAACCTTGGGAGGATTGCGCATCATAAAGGCGTTTAATGCCGAAAATAAGATGGATGCCCGCTTTAATTCTGAATTGCGCGATTACCGCCACATCATGAACCGGCTGATGCGCAAACGTGAACTGGCGCACCCGCTGAGCGAACTTTTGGGAACCATTGTCATCATCACCGTAGTGTGGTACGGTGGAACGCTGATATTAAATAAGAGCAGTGAACTGTCAGGACCAGGATTTATTATATATCTTGGCATTTTTTACCAGATCATCAATCCGGCAAAAGCTTTTACCACTGCTTTTTACAGCATCCAGAAAGGTTTGGCTTCGATGGACCGCATTGATAAAATCCTTTTGGCCGATGTCACCATTCCTGAAGCCCCTGATGCAAAAAAAATCACCAATCTGAAAGATTCAGTAGAATACAAAAATGTGAATTTTGCTTATGATGAAAAGGTGGTGCTGAACAACGTTTCGCTCAAAATTGAAAAGGGAAAAACGATAGCTTTGGTTGGCCAGTCGGGAAGCGGAAAAACTACATTTGTTGACTTGTTGCCCCGTTTTTATGATGTTAACGGCGGCCAGATTCTGATTGACGGAACTGACATACGCGAACTCAAACTTCACGATTTGCGCGATTTAATGGGCAACGTAAACCAGGAAGCCATTCTTTTCAACGATACCATTTACAACAACATCGCTTTTGGTGTTGAAAAAACTTCGATGGTCGAAGTAATTGCTGCTGCCAAAGTGGCCAATGCCCACGATTTCATTATCGAATCAGAAAATGGTTACGATACAGTTATTGGCGACAGGGGAAGCAAACTTTCCGGCGGCCAGCGCCAGCGGCTGAGTATAGCCCGCGCCATTCTGAAAAACCCGCCAATCCTTATTCTTGATGAAGCCACCTCCTCCCTTGACACCGAATCGGAACGCCTGGTTCAGGACGCCCTCGAAAACCTGATGAAGAACCGCACGTCGCTTATTATTGCCCATCGTTTGTCAACAGTCCGTAATGCCGATTTAATTTGCGTTTTCCACGAAGGCAAAATTGTTGAACGCGGCACTCACGATGAACTAATGGAACTGAAAGGGCGTTATAAAAAGTTGCATAAAATGCAGGTTTTTTAGTTTAGGGTTCAGAGTTCAAAGTTCAAAGTTCGGGGTTCAGAAAAAAACCGGAGGATTCAAATGTTTATAGAATACTGTTTCAGTTTTACGGTGCAGCTCCAGCCGGAGTCGAATGTTTGGTTACCTGCCTGATTTCTGTGAATTTAACAACCTGCAATTTGTCAATCTATCATTTCAATTTTCTGTTCATTATACATTCTCGCATTTATGCATTCGAGCATTCATGCATTGAATCCTTCAGCCCTTCAGTCCATTGCCCAGAACATCAGCCAAATGAACCGTTTTTATGGGCAGTTTCTGTTTTTTAATGTATGCTTCTATGTTCATTAAACACGATGCTTCGGTTGAAACAATATATTCAGCGCCGGTTTTAAGGGCAAACTCTACTTTTTGTTCCGTCATTGCTGATGATATTGCATGGAATTTAGCTGCAAAAGTACCACCAAAACCGCAGCAGGTGGTTAAGTTATCCATTTCAACTAATTCAAGTCCTTTTACATTTTGAAGCAAAATGCGTGGCTCGTTTTTAATGCCGTACTCGCGCAAACCGGCACACGAATCATGAAAAGTAACTTTGTGAATAAACACCGAACCGAATTCAACTTTCTGAATTTGATTTACGAGAAAATCGGAAAATTCGAAAATCCTTGGAGATAATTCAGCCACTTTTTCCAGAAATTTTGAATCGTCGGCAAAAACCTTCTGATAATAGTTTTTAATAAAACCTGTACACGAAGCAGATGGAGCAACAACGATATCAGCATTTTTAAAATCTTCCAGAAATTTAATTGCCAGTGTTTTGGTTTCTTTCCAGTAACCGCTGTTAAACGATGGTTGTCCGCAACAGGTTTGTTCCGGATTGTAATTAACTTCACAACCTGCCTTTTCTAAAATTTTAATGAAGTTAAAAGCCGTTTCAGGATAAAACTGGTCGATAAAACAAGGGATAAAAACATCAACTTTCATTGCACATGATTTTGGGTTGAAAATAGAAAAATGAAACGGGTATAAAAAATAAATGATAAAACAAACCAGAGTATAATACGTTTACAAAACAACACCTGGTTCTCGAATGAAATGACAAAATTTAAAATAGAGATACAAATTACATTACTGGCAATTATTATCGGGGCTGCTGTCGTTACCACGGGATCTTTTGCATATAAAAGCCTGTCAAAAATTGTTGATTCAATCTACAGGGTTACACTGCCCGATAACAAGCTGTTTTTGATAAAAGATATTGCCACCGAACTCACAACAGTGGAACATACATTACGGTTGTATATTTTAACCAACAATGAAGACGACCTTCTTCAATACCATTCGCTGCAAAGACAAATCGTTTTAAATTTAAAAAAACTGAATGTTTACCGGGGGAAATACAACCCCGAAGCAGCTTTAATTGATTCAATCGGAAAATTATCAATGGAAAAACTGGAACTGTGGCAGGAAGTTTTAAATATGCACTTTGAAGTTCAAAACAGTTCGCCGGCATTTTCAGAAATATATTCAACCCTGGAAAAGAAGCAGGTAAAAAGTTCATCCGAAAAAGATGAGATTAAAAAGAAACTAAAGAATCTGGAATCGAAATTGGCCAAAAAGGGAAATCAAAAAAATATTGTTGAATCACAATTAATCGAAAAAAACATCAGGATTGGCAAAAAAATAAACCAGCTCATTACTGAAGCTGAGGCTAAGGAATCCACCAATTTGCTGGCAAAAACAAAAGAGGCTGACCGTTTGGCCGCTGTTACCTACAAATGGCTTGCATTGTTTACTTTTACCGCTGTATTGTTGTTGCTTGTTGCCCTTTTCGTACTCTTTAATTATTTGAAAAAAACAAGAGCTTCCCAACGGGCATTAAGTAATGCAAGTAAAAAAGCAAAATTACTTGCCCTGGCCAAAGAACAATTTGCTGCAAATGTGAGCCACGAACTCAGAACTCCGGTAAATGCCATTTACGGGTTATCCGAACAGGCGCTTCAAAAACCTATGGAAAAGGAAACATCGGAGATGGTTTCTGTTATTTATAAATCAGCCCGTCATCTGAAAAATATCATTAACGACACCCTTGATTTCTCTAAAATACAGGCAAATAAACTTTTATTTGTATCCGTAAATTTTTCTCCATCCGAAATTTTCGAAGAAGTTATCGCCCTTCACAAATATGAAGCATCAACAAAAGGCGTTTCAATGAATTTTGTTTGGGATGGGGATCGCCCCGAAGCATTGGTTGGCGATCCGCTCCGATTAAAACAAATATTAATAAACCTTATAGGCAATGCAATAAAATTTACCGAAAAAGGGGAAGTGGTTTTAAAAGTGAGCGCTGAAAAGATTAACAACAATTACAATCTGAACATGCTTATTGCCGATACCGGAATTGGCATGTCGGAAGAAAACCTGAAAATTATTTTTGATGAATTTGTTCAGGTTGACCAGCAAGCCGGAA
This sequence comes from uncultured Prolixibacteraceae bacterium, assembly GCA_947085485.1. Taxonomy (GTDB): domain Bacteria; phylum Bacteroidota; class Bacteroidia; order Bacteroidales; family Prolixibacteraceae; genus Draconibacterium. The sequence goes on along the minus strand of CAMTWS010000001.1, from coordinate 1,572 downwards.
AAAAATACAGCGGCACCGGGCTTGGACTGTCCATCGTTAAAAAGCTGGTGGAATTGCAGGGTGGTAAAATTACAGTTGAAAGCGAACCGGGAAAAGGCACTAAAATAAATGTATATATTATTTATTCTGAAGGAGATAAAGCCAATATTCAAAAAAATGAATGGGAAGCATCCATCATTCCTGAACCGTTTAAACATCTTTCAGTATTAGTTGCCGACGATGAAGAATTTAATCGTTTTTTACTGAAAGGGATTTTAACAAAATGGGGAATTAAGTTTGTTGAAGCACAAAACGGAAAAGAAGCAGTAAAAGCTGCGCTCGATGAAAAATTTGATGTCATTCTCATGGATTTGCACATGCCTGAAGTTAATGGAATTGATGCAGCCAAAACAATTCTGCAAAAAATTCCAAATGCAGTTATAATAGCAGTGTCGGCTTCAAACGAACCGGTTGATAAGCAAGCCTGTAAAGATGCCGGGATGAAAGGGTTCCTTTTAAAACCTTTTTCAGAAAAGGATCTTTTTGATACCCTTATTTTAGTAATTCCGGATGAAAAAGACAAAATACATGCAAATTTATCCCAAAAAATAAATATGGCCGAACTCTCGCGCCTTGCCAGCGGTGATAAAATATTCCTCCGCGAGATGATCCTGCTTTTTATAAAATCGATGGAAACCGCAATGGCAAATATTGAAGAAGCAATAAGGGCAGAAAATTGGAACAGTATATTTGAAAATGCCCACAAAATGGCAGGGCCTACCAAACATATTGGGGCTACTGATTTGTACGAAAACATTAAAAAGCTGGAAAAAATGACACAACAAACAGTAGCAATGAAATCCATTTTTATGGTTTTTCAAGACATAAAAAATGAAATTGCAGAATTAAATGCATTTTTGAAATCGCATATAAATGAAACCGATTAATGAGGATTAATATGGACGAAAAACCTTTTAAAATATTTGTTGTTGAAGACGACGATTGGTACAACAGGTTACTGGTACATAACCTTTCATTGAATCCCGATTACGAAATTGAATCGTTTACCAACGGCAGGGATTGTTTGAACAACCTGTACAAAAATCCCGATGTTATCACCCTCGATTATCGCCTTCCCGATATGAAGGGGCTCGAAATACTAAAAAATATTAAAGCTGAGAACGAAGAAATACAGGTTATTTTGATTTCGGAACAGGGTGATATTGATGTAGTTGTAGAACTTTTAAAATACGGTGCTTACGATTACATCGTTAAATCGAATGATATTCGTGAGCGGCTGTTAAATACTGTGCAAAACATTCGTAACGGCGTCAGCCTGAAAAGAGAAATAGTTTCATTGCGAAGTGAGGTCAAGAAAAAATACAGCTACCAGAATACGATAATTGAAAACAATCCCGCTACTCAAAATATTTTCGGGCTTATTGAAAAAGCTACCCGGACCAATATCTCGGTTATATTAACAGGCGAAACCGGAACAGGCAAGGAATTGGTTGCCAAGGCAATACATTACAATTCACAACGGGCGGCGAAACCGTTTATTGCAGTTAACATGGCTGCCATTCCAAAAGACCT